>JACRCS010000102.1 GCA_016218905.1 Deltaproteobacteria bacterium | reverse complement strand
GGTTCGCCTACTTCTCCGCCGGCTTCGCCACGGGCTTCTCCGCCGGCTTCGCCACGGGCTTCTCCGCCGGCTTCGCCACGGGCTTCTCCGCCGGCTTCGCCACGGGCTTCTCCGCCGGCTTCTCCGCCGGCTTCGCTACAGGCTTCTCCGCGGGCTTTTCCGGCGTAGCCACCTTCACGAGCTCGACCTCGAAGAGGAGCGTGCTGTTGGGCGGGATGAGGGCGCCGGCCCGCCGGGCACCGTAGGCGAGCTCCGCCGGGATGAAGAACTCCGTCTTGCCGCCCTCCTTCATGAGCTGCAGGCCCTCGGTCCAGCCCTTGATCACGCCCTTGACGCGGAAGGTCGCCGGCGCGCCCCGCTTATAGGAGCTGTCGAACTCGGTCCCGTTGATGAGGCGCCCCCGGTAATGGACGGTCACGGAGTCCTCCGGGCCCGGAGACTTCCCCGTCCCCTCGGTGAGCACCTTGTACTGGAGGCCGCTCGGCGTCTGCACCACGCCTTCCTTCTTCGCGTTCTCGGCGAGGAAGGCCTTCCCCTCCTCCAGGGCCTTTTGCGCCTCGGCCGCCGCCTGGGCCTTCTGCGCCGCCTGCATCTTCGCCTGGAGGTCCTCCAGCACGGCCTTCCGCTCTTCCTTCGAGAGCGCGGGCTCCTTGCCCTCCAAGGCGTCTCTCGCGCCTCTCGCAAGGGCGTCGGGGTCGAGAGAGAACCCCTTCGCCTTGAAGTCCTCGCCGAGCGAGAAGCCGACGCTGTAGCTCCTCTTCTCCCCCTGCTCCTTGCTCGACGTCTCGTCCGCTGAGAAACCCACGACCGGCGCGACCAGGACCACCCCCAAAACCAGGAATCCGTTGATCTTCATTACTCCTCCCATCCCGCGCCCTCACCGGGCGCGCGTGCGAAAAAACCGCTTTCCAAGGTACACGGGTCCGAAGGGAGATCAAGCGCGAGGAGACCTCGGGGCGCAAACAGGGGAGCTTCAGACTCTTATGTGGATAGCGGTCCCGGCGGCATGACCCGGGCAAGGGGCCAAGATCCGTGTCTCTCGCCCGTTCGCTTCGCTCACTAGAGGCACAGAGACCGCCGAGAAGAACAAGATGAGGGCCTTTGTCTTTCTCTGCGTCCTCTGCGCCTCTGCGAGAGACAGTCTTCCCGTCCGAGCCACTGGGATTCCGGAAGAAACCGAAAGAGGCCCCGCCCCCCGCGAGGAGGGGACGGGGCCGAAGAGGGGAGGCAGCTATGGATTCGCCTTGAGCCAGTCCTGGCAGAACTTCACGGCCTCTTCGCCGGGCAGGCCCTTCGCCTTCATCGTGGCGATGTACTCGGCGATGACGGGCTTTACGGCTTCACCCCAGCGCTGATCCTCGGCCTTGGATAGGCGCGTGATCTTCCCGCCCTTGGAGAGCACGAAGTCGACGCCCTGCTTTTCGATGTCGTCCCAGACCTTCCCGGCCTTCTCGATCCACTCGCGGTTGATCTTCTCGATCGTCTCCTGGACGTTCTTCGGCAGCGACTCCCACTTCTGCTTGTTCATGACGACGAAGAAGTAGAGGGCCGTCGACACGCTGTAGTCCTGGGTCGTGTTCTTGGCCACTTCGGCGAGGCGGAAGCCCTTGAGGGCCTCGATCGGCGAGATCCAGCCGTCCACGACGCCCTTCTGGACGGCGTCGTAGGTCTCCGGCATGGGCATGGCGACGGGCGTCGCGCCCAGGGCGGCGATGACCTTGGCGCTCGTGCCCGTGCCTCGGATCTTCAGTCCCTTCAGGTCCTCCAGTTTGTCGACCGGTTTCTTCGTGTGGAGGAACGCGGGACCGTGGGACATCGTGTAGAGGACCTTGACGTCGCTCATCTCCTTCGGCTGGAACTTCTGATAGAAGGCGTTCGCGAGCCGGGTGGCCTGGAGCCCGGTGGTCTGCCCCAGCGGCAGGTCGACGACTTCCGAGAGGGGGAACTTCCCCTTCGTGTAGCTCGCAACCGAGAGGCCGATATCCGCGATGCCCTTGACGACGCTATCGTAGGTCTGGTCGGCGGGGGTGAGCGTCCCGCCGGCGAACATGTTGATCTTCACCGCTCCACCGGTCCGCTTCTCGACTTCCATCGCCCACTCGGCCGAAACCGCGGTGTGGGCGTGGGTCGCCGGGAAGAAGGTGGCGTAGCTCAGCTCGATCGGCTGGGGGGCGGCGAGGCCCGGCCCCGACGTGGCGAGCTGGAGAAGGCACCCGGCGGCCACCCCGGCGAGCGAGCGGAACCGGAGCCCCATCCCTCTGGCTGTTTCGCGGCGATCGTGTCCTGTCTCAGTCACCATGCGGTCTACTCCTCATGCTTGAGGGGAACGGGCGCCTTCCGCCCGTTCGGTCCGGAGAGGTGTACCCGAGGTGTACCGAGAGCGCAAGGCTCCTCCGCAGCGGCTGCGGAATTCCCGGTTTGATCCCCATAAGTCCCATGCGTCCCATAAGTCACATGATGGGACGCATGGGAGTTGAACCGTCACACGTCGCTGGCCACGGCCTCTATTGCATCCACGATCTTCTGGTAGCCCGTGCACCGGCAGAGATTCCCGGCGATGGCCAGGCGGATCTCTTCCCGGGAGGGCTTCGGGTTCTGGTCCAGGAGAGCCTTCCCGGTCATGATCATGCCGGGCGAGCAGTAGCCGCACTGAATGGCGCCGTGCCGGACGAAGGACTCCTGGAGCGGATCGAGGACGCCCTCCTTCGCGAGCCCCTCGATCGTCACGATCTCCTTCCCGACGGCGGCTTCGACGAGCATCAGGCAGGAGAGCGCCGGCACGCCGTCGAGGAGGACGGTGCAGGCCCCGCAGCCGCCGAGCCCGCAGCCCTCCTTCGCGCCCGTCAGGCCGAGGCTGTCGCGCAGGACTTCGAGGAGCGTCTGCTGGGGCTTGACGAGCACCTCGTGGAGGATCCCGTTCACCTTGAGCTCGATGACCTTCTTCATTTAGGCCTCCTCGCCTGCACGAGCGCCTCGCCGAGGGCCTTCCGGGTGAGCGTCCGCACCATCTTGCGCCGGTACTCCGGCGAGCCGAAAGTCATGTTCTTGAGCGGCCGGGCGTGCGAGACCGCCGCCTCGGCGGCCTGCTCCAAGAGCTCGGGCGTGAGCTCCCGGCCGGTGAGGAGGGCCTCGGCCTTGGCGGCCCGGACGGGCCGCGTCTCCACGGCGCCGAGGACGATCCGGGCCTCGGCGCACTTTCCGTCCCCTGGCTCGAGCCGGAGCCAGGCGCCGGCGCTCGCCTGGGCGTAGTCGACCGCCTTTCGGTGGGAGACCTTGCAGAAGGCGCTCCCCGACGCCCCGGCCGGCCGGGGGACCCGGAGCTCCGCGATGAGCTCCGTGGCTGCGAGCGCGAGGGGGCTCTTGCCGTCGCCGGTGAAGAGCTCCTCGAGGGCGACCGTCCGCTCCCCTCCCCGCGAGCGGATCTTCGCCTCGGCGCCCAGGGCGACGAGGGCGACGGCCGTATCGCCGCGGTAGGTGGCGTAGCAGACGCCGGCCTTCCCCACCACGTGGCAGGGCCCTCCCCCGGCCTTGTGGCAGAGGGGCCGGGTCTTCTTCCACTGCCGCGACTGGTTGTAGAACCAGCACATATT
>JACRCS010000980.1 GCA_016218905.1 Deltaproteobacteria bacterium | reverse complement strand
GCCGATCGGGTGGCCCAAGGCGATCGCGCCGCCGTTGACGTTGACACGCGACGCATCGACCCCGAGCTGGCCGATGACGGCGAGGCTCTGGGCGGCGAAGGCTTCGTTCAGCTCGAAGAGCCCGACCTGCTCGAGTCCCACCCCGGTCTTCTCCAGGAGCTTCCGGACGGCCGGTACGGGCCCATACCCCATCAGGTCCGGGGCGCACCCGGCGCTCGTCTGCGCCACGACCCGGGCCAGGGGCACACACCCGAGTTCCTTCGCTTTGGCTCGCGACATTACGACCGCCGCCGCTGCGCCGTCGTTCAGCCCGGAGGCGTTGCCCGCCGTCACCGTCCCGTCGGGTCGAAACGCCGGCTTCAGACCCGCGAGCTCCTCCCGAGTGAGGCCCAGGCGCGGGTGCTCGTCATTCTCGAAGCGCTGCTCGCCCTTCTTCCCTTTGAGCACGACGGAGACGATCTCCTCCCGGAATCTCCCCTCCCGAATGGCGGTCTCGGCGTTGTTGTGGCTCCGCAGGGCGACCTCGTCCTGCTCCTCGCGGGAGATCGAATACCGATCGGCGAGCCGCTCCGCCGTCTCGCCCATGATGTACTTCTCCCCCAGGAAGCCGCTGCCCGAGTACAGGAGCTCCCAGACGGAGTCGGTCAGCTCGCCGTGCATCAGGCGCTGGCCCCAGCGGGCACTCTTGAGCACGTAAGGGCCGTTCGACATCGACTCGGTGCCGGCCACCGCCACCACGTCGGCGTCCCCCGCCAGGATCTGCTGGCGGGCCGAGGAGAGCGCCTGCATCGAGCTCGAACACTGCTTCTGCACGGTATAGGCGGGGACCTCCACCGGGATGCCGATCGAGAGCGCGGCCGTGCGGGCCGTGTTCGCCTCGTCGATACCCTGGAGGCAGTCGCCGACGATCACCTCGTCGAGCTGGTCTTTTCGAAGTCCCGAGCGCCGCACCGCCTCTTCTAAGACGATCCCCGCGAGCTGGTGAGCCCGCAAGTCCTTCAGGCTGCCGCCGAATCGGCCGATGGCGGTCCGGCAGGCGCTCACGATCACGACGCTCCGATCATCCTTCATCTGCCCTCTCCTCCCAGCTCCCGGCCGGCTGGCCCTTCGGTCACTCATGACCCTCCCTGCCGCGATCCCGCCGGCAGCGGAAGAGTATCGTTGCGTCCATGCTCATGACGATCTCTCCGCGCTGATTCAGTGCCTCCTGGCGTAGGACGACGACGCCGCGATCGGGCCTGCGGCGGGACCGCCGAGCCTCCACGACCGTGGCGCGGGCGCGTAAGCGGTCGTCCGGGCGCACGGGGCGGCCCCAACGGACGTGATCCACGCCAGGCGAGCCGAGGGCCGTGTGCGGAATGAAGTGGTCGACCATCAACCGGATCAGGATCGCGCCGGTCATCCAGCCGCTCGCCACCAGCCCGCCAAAGCTGCTCGTTCGGGCCGCCACGGGATCCGTGTGGAAAGACTGCGGATCATAGGCCTTCGCGAAGGAGACGATCTCCTCCTCGGTCACCAGGTAGTCGCCGAACTCGACGACCTCTCCCACGGGAAAGTCCTCCAAGTATCGTTCTCGATACGGCACGGGCATGGCAGTGAGCTCCTGGTGACCAGGGTGGGGCGGCGGACGAGAGGTTTCGGCAGCGAAGCATGGCACTCAAAGCACAGATATCCATATCCCAGAAGCCGCCAGGGGCTCAACCGCCATCATTCTGGCCAGGGAGCGCCGCGCCAGCTCCTGGTACTCTGGCCAACCTCACCCCCTCCCGGGCAGCACCGAAGCGGGCTAACGAGCCCTCGAGCGGCGGCGCTGCCACAGCACGTGCTCCTGCGCGCACTCACGGCGGCCAACCAGCGCCCACGCCCGCGGCGCGTCGGAAGGGCGAGGTGCCGGAGCGGTGAGGCCGCACCCAACCGGCAGCGTCGCCTCCGACGCATACTGGACCGCCGCCAGGATGGCTGCGATCTTCTTCGGAGACAGTGAAGTCATAGAGCCTCCCACGAGAAGCTCGCCAGCCGCCTGCCTGGCTCCAGACCCGTGCCGCAGGGGGCGCAGCCCGAAAGTCGTCGGCAGGCCGGCGCGATCTCAACCTTCCAGGATGACGACCCTGCTCTCCGCCAACTCCCGGACTCTCTCTTCGCTATAACCCAAGACGTCCGCCAGCACGTCCCTCGAATGCTCGCCGATGCGAGGCGGCGCGCCCGCGGCAGCGTCCATGCCGAGCAGCAGGGGATTCCGCATGCACCGGGCTGTCTCCCCGGACGGAAGCGGGAAGCTGACGATCTTGCCCTTCGCCTCGGCCTCTCGCGTGGCCATTTCGAGCGTGTTCACGGGGGCGCTCGGGATGTCGGCGGCCTTCAGCAAGGACAGCCACTCCGCCGTCGTCTTCGTCCGGAACGTCGGCTCCAGGATCCCCTCGAGCTCGATCCGAACCTCGTCCGTGATCCTCTTGTCGTAGGAGTCGAACCTCGGGTCCGTCGCCAGTTCTGCTCTGCCCAGGACCTCGCAGAGAATCTGCCACTTTTCGTTGCCCCGGCCCCCGGCGAGCACG
>JACRCS010000979.1 GCA_016218905.1 Deltaproteobacteria bacterium | reverse complement strand
CGTCTTTTCAGTCCTGAAAGGCTTGCCTGGCCGCTGGGCGAGGCTGACGGCCACGAACTCACATAGACCGACACGGGCACGGCTGTCCGTGCTCGTCCGTACGCTTCCCTCCCGGACCCCGGCTCCGTTCGAGGGCCCCGACGGCTACTCCAGGAGCAGAAGGACCTGGTTCGCCTTGACGGAATCCTTCTCCTTGATGAGGACCTCCTTGACCTTGCCGGGCGACGGGGCGACGACCGGGACCTCCATCTTCATGGCCTCGAGGACGATGAGGGTGTCATCCTCCTGAACGGAATCCCCGACCGTCACCGGGACCTCGAACACCACTCCCGGCATGGGAGCCAGCACTTCCACGCTCATGATTCCTCTCCTTTAAGGTTGAGTTCGGCCGCCCAGGGCGGTCGAGCCGATCCGCAACGGATCCGCGTGTCCTTCAGCAGTCACCGGATGATCCCCATCCCGGAGAGAACCGACAGCATCACCGCTGCCGCGATGACCGAGCCCACCTGCCCGCCCGCGTTGGCGCCCATGGCGTGCATGAGAAGGTAGCTCTTCTTGTTGTACCTGTTGCCTTCGCGCTGGACGACGCGGGCGGCCATCGGGAAGGCGGAGATACCCGCCGCCCCGATGAGGGGGTTTACCTTGCCGCCGCTCACCAGGCACAGGAACTTGCCGAAGAGAACGCCGCAGACCGTGTCGAGGCAGATCGCGAGCAGCCCCAGGCCGAGGATCAGAACCGTCTCCCCGCGGCAGAAGTTGGCGGCCGACATGCTGGCGCCGATGGAGAGGCCGAGCAAGAGCGTCACCACGTTGGCGATCTCGTTCTCCGAGGCCTTGGTCAGCCGCGCCACGACGCCGGACTCCTTCATGAGGTTCCCCAGCATGATGGTTCCGAGCAGGGGGAGCCCCTTGGGGGCGATCAAGCCGCCGAGCACCGTGATCACCAGCGGAAAGGCGAGCTTGGTGGTCGCCGACACGGGCTTGGCCGTGAACTTCATCGCGATCTGCTTCTCGTGCTGGGTAGTCAGCAGCCGCATGATCGGCGGCTGCAGGATGGGGACGAGCGCCATGTACGAGTACGCGGCGACGGATATGGCGCACAGGAGGTGAGGGGCGAACTTGGACGCCACGTAGATGGCCGTGGGACCGTCGCAGGCTCCGATCACCCCGATGGAGATCGCGTCGAGCTTGGGGAAGCCGAGGGCGAGCGCGAGGAGAACGGTCAGGAAGATCCCGAACTGTCCCGCCGCCCCCAGCAGGAAGGTCACCGGGTTCGCCAGGAGCGGGCCGAAGTCGGTCATGGCGCCGATCCCGACGAAGATCAGGAGAGGGAAGAGCTCCGTCGACACGCCCGCGTCGTAGATGGTCCGCAAGAACCCGTCCTGCCCCATGACGTCGTTGAGGGGCAGGTTCGCGAGGATGCATCCGAACCCGATGGGGACGAGGAGGAGGGGCTCGCAATCCTTCTTGATTCCGAGGTAGAGGAGAACGCCGCCGACCGCGAGCATGAACACCACCCGCCAGTCTGCGAGGAGGTTCTGAAAACCCGCAGTCAGGCCTAAAAGGCCGCTCAACAGTGCTTCCGACATCTACAAGCCTCCCTTTCGCCCGGAGCCCTCAGGCTCCGCCGTTCTCTTCCCTGTGGGGGAAGATCCTCCCGAGCAGGGCCATCACGAGGCTCATGAGCCCCAGTGTCAGCAGGGTGCCGCCCATTCCGCACACCAGGATCGTGAGCCCAAAGGTAAAAGTGTCCATGGTTGCTCCGTTTCCGTCGACAGCGTCGCAGTACAGTGCTCATCCCCTCATAGCGTCGGGGCGACGGGAGACTACCACCAAGGGCCCCTGCGAATGAAGGAAGATGCACAAGGTGCGACAGATCCGGCTCCAGAGTCTCTTCCCCGGAGGTGGCTTCGCACCCCGGGAGGAGGAGCCTGGAGCATGGGTCGCCTTCCCCGGAGGCTCTTCCTGACGTATGATCCGCCCATGGCTGGTATCGACTTCTACGAGGTGAAGGGCCCGCGGTGGGAGCTCGCGGTCTGCGAGCGGGTCGAGGCGCTCTACGAGGCCGGCGAGCGCGTCTACGTGCGGGCCCCCTCGGAGGCGCTCGCTCGGGCGCTGGATGACCTCCTCTGGACGTTCCGCGAAGACTCCTTCGTGCCTCACCGGCTCTGGGGGGGAGAGGGCGACCTCCCGGATCCGGTCGCGGTGGGCTGGCGGCGGGGCAATCCCAACGGGGCGACCTGCCTCGTCCTGGCCGGAGCTGGCGAACCCGAAGAACTCTCGGGCTTCGCCCAGGCCTTCGACTTCGTACCCGTCTCGGACCCGGAGCTCACGGCCGGCGCCCGGGAGCGGTATCGGGCGTTCCGGGCGGCGGGGCATCAAGTCACCTTCCGCCCCGCGCCTTCATAAGGCTATTCTAATCCGTCTCTCATCTCCCATTCATCTTTCGGTGGCATCTTTGCGGGCTTGTTCCCGCCCAAAAACGCGTAGACTCGCGCCGGAACGGGCGGCCGAGGGGGCTCGCAGAAGGAGAGAGGATGATTGAGGCTGAGAACCTGACCAAGCTCTACGGCGAGGTGCGGGCGCTGGAGGAGGTCTCGTTTCAGGTGGAGAAGGGGGAGATCGTGGGCCTGCTCGGACCGAACGGCGCCGGGAAGACGACCACGATGAAGATCCTCACGTGCTTCATGCCCCCGAGCTCCGGCACGGCCGCCGTCGCCGGCCACGACATCTTCGAAGAGCCCCTGGCGGTGAAGCGGAGCGTCGGTTATCTGCCCGAGGAACCGCCCCTCTATTCCGAGCTCACGGTGGAGGAGTACCTGCTCTTCGCGGGCCGCCTGAAGGGGCTCTCTCGGGACGACCTGAAGGCGGCGCGCGCCCGGGCCATCGACCGGTGCGGCCTCTCGGGCGTCGCGGGCAGGCTCATCGCGAATCTCTCCAAGGGCTACCGGCAGCGCGTCGGGCTCGCCCAGGCCCTCCTCCACAATCCCCCGGTCCTGATCCTCGACGAGCCGACGGTGGGGCTCGACCCGGCGCAGATCATCGAGATCCGCAGCCTCATCCGCGACCTCGCGCGCGAGCACACGGTCATTCTGTCCACCCACATCCTCCCGGAGGTCACCGCGACCTGCGAGCGGATCATCATCATCAACGAAGGGCGGATCGTCGCCGTCGACAGCTACGAGAACCTCTCCCGGCAGGTGGGTACCAGCCGCCGGATCCAACTGACGGTCCGCCGGCCCGCCCCCGAGCTCCGCAACCGCCTCATGGCGCTTCCCGGAGTGCTCGCCGTCGAGCCCGAGGGGGACGGCGCCTACCGCGTGGAGTCAGGCATGGACCAGGATCTGCGGGAAGACGTGGCGCGGGTGGTCGTGGAGAGCGGCGCGGGTCTCCTGGAGCTCGCCGGGGTGTCCGTCAGTCTGGAAGAAGTCTTCCTTCGGCTCACGACCGAGGAGAGGGAGGTGGCGGCATGAGGGGGTTCGTCACCGTGACGGCCAAGGAGCTCCGCTCCTACGTCGTCTCGCCGATCGCGTGGGTCGTCGCCACCGTCTTCCTCGTCGTCTCGGGCCTGCTCTTCTACAGCATCATCGTCCAGTACAGCATGGCAAGCCTGCAGATGATGCAGATGCAGGAGGGGATGGGCCAGTTCAACATCAATCGGCTGGTCTTCGTACCGACCTTCCAGAACATGGCGGTGATCCTGCTCCTGGTCGTACCGATCTTCACGATGCGGCTCCTGGCCGAAGAGAAGCGAAACCGCACCGCCCAACTCCTCTTCACCTCGCCCGTGCGCCTGAGCGAGATCGTGGCGGGGAAGTTCATGGCGGCCACCCTCCTGCTGGCCGCGATCCTGCTGCTCTCCTTCTACATGCCGCTCATGGCGTGGGCCTACGGGACCCTCGATTGGGGGCCGATCCTCACGGGCTACGCCGGAATGATCCTCCTCGCGGGAGCGTTCGCGGCCTTCGGGCTGTTTGCGTCGAGCCTCACGGAGAACCAGATCGTCGCGGCCGTGCTGACCTTCGGGATCCTGCTAACCTTCTGGGCCATGGGCTGGGCAGGACAGCAGGGGGGCAGCAGCCTCTCGACCGTGCTCGAGGAGCTCTCGATCGTCAAGCACCTGGACGGTTTCCTCCAGGGCGCGGTGGAGCTCAAGGACGTCGTGTATTATCTTTCGATCGCCGCCTTCGGACTCTTCCTGACCCACCGGGTCCTCGACTCCAACCGCTGGAGGTAGTAGATGGGCAAGTCCTCTGGCCGTTCCGGGTTCCGGGCCGTCAACAAGGCGGCGGGCCTCCTCGGGGCCCTCTCGGGCGCCGCCGCTCTCTTTTTCGCGGCGTACTACCCCGACCGCAGGGCCGCCCTCTGGGTGCTCGCCTCGGTCAGCGTGGCGGCGCTCACCTTCTTCTTCGTGGCCGAGCGGCGCTGCCTGGCGCGCCTCCCCCGGAGCCGCGCGGCCCGCTACGGCGCCAACAGTGCCGCGATGGTGCTCGCCTTCGCCGGGATCCTCTTCCTCCTCAACTTCCTCGCCGGGCGGCACAACAACAAGTGGGACGTTACCGCCGGCCGGCTCCACACGCTCTCGCTCGAGTCGCGGAAGGTGCTTCAGGGCCTGAAGAAGGACGTGGTCCTCACCGCCTTCTTCGCCGAGGGGACCCCGCCCCAGCAGGAGATGAAGCGGCTCCTCGAGAGCTACAAGGCGGAGTCCTCCCACCTCAAGGTGACCTTCGTCGACCCCGACCGCAGCCCCGAGCTCGCCAGGCAGTATGGCGTCAAGGAGTTCGGGACGACCGTGCTCGCCAGCGGAGAGCACACCTACCGGCTCGGAGAAGCCTCCGAGGAGGCGGTTACGAACGCCATCGTGCGGGGGACGCGGGAGAGCAAGAAGACCCTCTGCTTCCTCTCGGGCCACGGCGAGCGCGGCCTCGGAGACACGCAGCGCGGCGGGTACTCGACAGCCAAGAAGGCGCTCGAAGACCAGGGCTACGCGGTCAGGGAGCTCCTGCTCTTCCGGGAAGCCGATGTCCCGAACGAGTGCGACGAGCTGGTGATCGCGGGTCCCACGAAGCCGATCCTCGAAGCGGAGCTCGGCCCGTTGAGGGCTTTTCTGAACCGCGGGGGCAAGCTGCTGCTGTTCCTCGATCCGGGCCTGAAGACGGGGCTCGAGCCGCTGCTGGCCGAGTGGGGGGTCGTCCTCCACGACGATGTGATCATCGACACGATGAGCAGGCTGTTCGGAGGATCGTACACGACGCCGATCCTCACGGAGTATCCCTCCCCGGACATCACGAGGGACTTCAAGCTCGCGACCTTCCTTTCGCTCGCGAGGAGCCTCGCGAAGGCCGAACCCCTGCCCAAGGGGATCACGTTCGCCCCCGTCGCGCGCACCTCGCCCCAATCCTGGGGGGAGACCGACCTGAAGGAAGACAAGGCGGCCTTCGACGTGGCCAAGGACTACCGGGGTCCCTTGACCGTCGCCGGCCTCTTCGAACGCACGGAGGCAGGTCCCTTCGCAAAGCCCGGTGCGCAGCTACTGGTCGTCGGTGACTCCGATTTCGCGGACAACACGTACTTCGCCTTCTCCGGCAACGGAGACCTCTTTCTGAACATGGTGAGCTACCTCACGAAAGAGCAGGACCTCATCTCCGTGCGTCCGAAGGACACGAAGTCCACGCCGCTGGTGCTGAGCCGCGCCCAGGCGGCCACCCTCTTCTACACGACGGTCGTGCTCGGTCCCCTCTCGCTGATGCTGATCGGGCTCACGATCTGGTTGAAGCGAAGGCGGCTGTAACCGTGCCGCCCACCGGCGGCCGGAAGCGAAGCGCTCGGCCATGAAGCTCAAGAGTACCTGGATCCTGATCGCGGTTTTCGCGGGGCTCGGGGCCTACGTCGCCCTCGTCGAGGAGCCCTCCCACCGGAAGGCATCCAAGGCGAAGGAAGAAGAGGGGCTCGTCTTCCCCGAGCTCGACACGGGCAAGGTGACCGAGATCGCGCTCTCCGGCGCCAAGGGGGAGGCCCGTTTGACGAAGAGCCGCGACGGCCGCTGGTACCTGACGGTTCCCTGGAACGACCGGGCGGAAGACTCCCGCGTGAGCGCGCTCCTGGCGGAACTGAAGTCGCTCAAGTCGGAGAAGGAGATCGACCCCTCGGGCGCGAATCTGCGCGTCTACGGGCTCGAGCGTCCCTCCGCCGTCGTGACGCTCTCCGGAGCGACGCCCTCGCCGGTCCGGCTCGCGGTCGGCGGCGAGACTCCTTCCGGTGAGCTGCGCTACTTCCGGGTGGACTCCGGCGGCGTGAAGGCCTCCAAGAGCTACGCCCTCGGCGCCGTGCTGGTGGAACCGGTGGAGCTCCGGAGCAAGACCATCCTGGAGTCCTTCCCCTGGGCCAGGCTGAAGGCGCTCGGGGTGGAGTCCCCCGGCAGCGAGCTGCGGCTGGTGAAGAACGCGAAGGCGTGGAGGATGGAGGCTCCGTTCGTCGCGGAGGCGGACCCGGACGTCGCCGGGCGCCTCGCCGAGAAGCTCCGCTGGGCCAGGATCTCCTCGTTTCTGGAGGTCGAGCCGGGCCGAACCGAAGAGGCCTTCGCCCGCAGGGTCACGGTCCGGTTCACGGCCACCGGCGAGGAGGAGCCGGCCATCGTGGAGCTCGCGGAGGTGGACGGGCAGGTGTGGGCACGTACCGAGGGGCGAGACGCCCTCTTCACGGTGGAGAAGGCGACGCTCGACGCGCTGCGCGTCAATCCGGCCGAATTGCGGCGGAAGAGGCCCATCCTGGCGAAGGTCTGGAGCGTCCGCCGGATCGAGCTCGCGGCCGAAGGGCAGCGGCTCGTCTACGAGAAGACCGACGGGGCCTGGCGCCGCGACGGCCGGAGCGTTCAGGGGGCCGAGAGCGTGGCTCTCCAGGAGTACTTGGAGGCGCTGGAGGCGGGCCGGGCGACGCAGGTGCTGGACGGCCCCCGCGACGTTGCCGCCTTCGGTCTCGACGCGCCCGAGGCGACGGCCAAGCTGTTCGACTCGGAGCAGGGCGAGCAGCTCCTCTGGGTGGGCCACAAGGGGGAGAAGGCCTTTGCGCGGGCCGGAAACCACGGACCCGTCTATCAGATGGCGCCCGACTACGTCTCGAAGCCCCTCGCGGTGGTCAGAGCCGCCAGGGAGTCGTCGAAGCCCGCGCCCAGGGCTTCTCCGAAGTGACAACCCCCAACCGAATCGCTGACGAAGGAGATCTGATGGCTACCTGGGTGTGCCCCGACTGCGGAAACGAGAAGGACGGACGCTGCAAGCCCAAGAAGTGCCCCACCTGCGACAAGCCGGTGGAGTTCAAGAAGAAGGACGAGAAGAAGTAGAGGTGGGGGCGGGAATGGGGGAGCCCCGACTGCGTGCGGCGCAGACGAACCGAGGACGGGTTCGTGCCGCGAGCGCCAGGGAGGGCGCAGAAGCGGCGAACGACTTCGGATGCTGGAGGTGGCCGCGCCGCGCTCCGCCGGGCATCCCCCAGTCCCCCGGGGAGTGTGGGCGGTAGGACGCGTCGGACCTGTCGGACGGGTCAGACCGGTCAGACTTCGGACTTATCGTCCTCCCATCCCCCGATCCAGCCGGTACAGGAACGCCAGGATCTCGGCGACGGCGCGGTAGGTCTCGGGGGGGATCTCGTCTCCCGGGTCGAGCTTCGAGAGCACTTCCGCCAGACCGGGGTCCTCTCGGACGGGTATGCCCGCCTTCTTCGCCGTTT
>JACRCS010000978.1 GCA_016218905.1 Deltaproteobacteria bacterium | reverse complement strand
TCTTTCGCACCGCGCCGAAACGGGAGGGGCAAGCCTCGATGCACGTGCCGCACTTCGTGCACTTGGCCTGATCGATGATGTGGATCTGGTTCTTGCCGCCGTCGATCGCCTGGGTCGGACACTTCCGGCGGCAGCTCCCGCACGCCTGGCACTTCTCCGGGTCGATGTGGTAGGCGATCAGGGCCCTGCAGGACCCCACAGGGCACCTCTTGTCCCGGATGTGCGCCTCGTACTCGCTCCGGAAGTACTTGAGCGTGCTCAGGAACGGGTTCGGCGCGCTCTTCCCGAGGGCGCAGAGGGCCGCCTCCTGGGCGGTCTCGGAGAGCGCCTCCAAGAGCTCGATGTCGCCCTCCCTCCCCTCGCCCTTCGTGATGTTCGTCAGGACCTTCAGCATCTGCCGCAGGCCTTCGCGGCAGGGCACGCACTTCCCGCAGGACTCGTCGGTGAGGAAGTCCATGAAGTATCGGGAGACGTCCACCATGCAGGTGTCCTCGTCCATGACGATCATGCCGCCGGAACCCATCATGGAGCCGGCCCTGGTGAGCTCGTCGAAGCCGACCGGCAGCTCCAGCAGCTCCTCCGGAATGCAGCCGCCGGAAGGCCCGCCCGTCTGCACCGCCTTGAACTTCTTCCCGCCGGGAATCCCGCCGCCGATCTTGTAGATGATGTCCTTGAGGGGCATGCCCATGGGGACTTCGACGAGTCCGGTGTTCGTGATCTTTCCGACGAGCGAGAAGATCTTCGTCCCCTTGCTCCCCTCGGTCCCCATCTGGGTGAACCAGTCCGCGCCCTTGCTGATGATCAGGGGCACGTTCGCCCACGTCTCGACGTTGTTCAAGACGCTCGGGCGCTCCCAGAGGCCCTTGACGTTCGACCGGACGTACTTCGGCCGCGGCTCGCCGGCCCGGCCCTCGAGGGCGGTCATGAGGGCCGTCGACTCGCCGCAGACGAAAGCGCCGGCGCCCTGGTGGACCTTGACGACGAAGTCGAAGCCGGAGCCGAGGATGTTCTTCCCCAGCAGCCCGAGGGCCTCGCACTCCTGGATGGCCAGGTGGACGTTCTCGACGGCGAGCGGGTACTCCTGGCGGACGTAGATGTAACCCTCGTTCGCCCCAACCGCGTAGGCGCCGATCGCCAGCCCCTCGAGGACGACGTGGGGATTGCCTTCGAGGAGCGCACGGTCCATGTAGGCCCCGGGATCGCCCTCGTCGGCGTTGACGATGACGTACTTGATCGGCTCCGGGGCGTTCCGGGACCCCTCCCACTTGACGCCGGCGGGGAAGCCGCCACCGCCCCGGCCGCGCAGGTTCGACTTCTTCACCTCCTGGAGGACGCCCTCGGGGGTCATCCCCGAGAGGACCTTCGCCAGGGCGGAGTAGCCCCCGATGGCCAGGTAGTCCTCGAGGCTCTTCGGGTCGATGCTGCCGTTGGAGCCGAAGACCACCCGCTCCTGATACTTGTAGAAGGGGATCTCGGACTCGCGGACGATCTTCTCGCCCGTGGTGGGATCCGTGTAGAGCAGCCGATCGATGAGCTTCCCGCCCTTTACGGTCTCGGAAAGGATCTCCGCGACGTCGTCGGGCTGGATCTGGAAGTAGCAGATCTCCGTCGGATGGATGACCAGGATGGGACCGCGCTCGCAGAACCCGTGACAGCCGGTCTTTCGGAAGTCGACCGTCCCTTCCAGGCCCTGCTTCGCGATCTCTTCCTGGATCCTGGCAGCGACCTCCCGGCTTCCGGACGCGTGGCATGCCGACCCGGAGCACAGGGTGAGACACGTCTTGTTTGGATCTCTCTTCGACAGAATGCTCTTCCGGAGCGCCTCGAGCTCTGCCGGTGAATTTATCCGAGTCATCAGCGATCCTTAGTCGAAGTTCTTCAACACGTCTGCCGTCTGAGCGGGAGACATCTTCCCGTAGGTCTTGCCGTCGATCTCCATGACCGGGCCGAGGGCGCAGCAGCCGAGGCAGTTCACGGTCTGGAGGCTGAACTTCAGATCCAGGTCCGTCTCGCCGGGCTTGATCCCGGTCACGTCCTGGACGGTGTCGAGCACGCGGGCCGCCCCGCGGACGTGGCAGGCCGTCCCCATGCAGATGTGGACGCCGTGGCGCCCCTTCGGAACGAGGCTGAACGCCTTGTAGAAGGTCGCGATGTGCTGGATCCGCGTCATGGGGACTTGCAGCTTCTCGCTCACCCGCTCCAGGGCTTCGCTCGGCAGCCAGTGGTTCTCGGCCTGAATGTCGAGGAGAATCTGGATCAGCGAACTCGGTTCGCTGTCGTGCTTCTCGATGATCTGGTCGATGCGATCGATATCCATGCGTCCTTCCCAATCTCTCGTTTGCGCCGTGCCCCAGTGCCCAACTCGAAACCGGCACCTTGGGTGCCCTTAGCTACTGTTCAGCCCCTGCGCTGGCCGAACGGCGCTGATACGCCGCCGTTCGTCCTCTTGTCGCCATGCCGACCGACCGCACGGGACACTAGGCCAGGCAGTACTGCTTTCGGTCCGTGTCGTACTTGACCCACTTTCGCCTCGACGCGACGGTCATGTACCGCGAGAGGTCCGACGGCGTGAAGCCCAGGCTCTTCGAGAGATCCGCCGTGGAGGCCGGCCCCACGCCGAGCACTTGCGCGATCTCCGTCATGGCCAGCTCGTCCCCGATGAGTTCGTTGAAGAGCCGGTTGAACTCGGGCCCGGAGAAGTACTCCGCGTACTCCTCTTCGGTTTTGAACCGGATCCGCAGCCTCTCCCGTTCCACCAGCCGGAGGTAGGGGACGAGCTTCGTCGCGGCGTCGAGCTTGAACTTCAGCTCTTCACGGCTCAGCCCCTCGGCCTCGCCGAGATGCCCCAGGCTCCGGATCTCCCGGCCGTACTCGTTCATGAGCTCGGCGAAGCGGTTGCCCTCGGCGCCGGAGATGAGCTCCATCCTGAGTCTCGCCGGGTTGAGGCCGAGTCTTTCGAGCAACTTCTTGCCGACGTAGTGCATCGCCAGGGCGCGGAAGTTGCCGTGAGTGATGTAGTTGCACTCGTTCAAGTGGCAGCCGCCGATGAACACCCCGTCGACTCCCTTGGAGAAAGCCCGGAGCACAAAGGACAGGTCCAGCCGACCCGTGCACATCACACGAATGAGTCTGACTTCGGTACTATATTGTAGTCTGGAAACTCCAGCCAGGTCCGCAGACCCGTAGCCTCACCAGTGGCAGACGAAGCCGAGGATCTTCGGATTGAAAGAACTCGCGCTCATCGTTGGCTCCTTATCAAGGAATGAACTCGTTTATGTCCGCTCCTAATCGTTAGTCTCCGACCGCCTTGTCCAACTCGTCGGCGGCCTCTTCTTCGTCGGGCATCAGTGCGTCGATCTGCGTCATGAGCTCTTCATCGGTGAAGTGCTTGAGCGAGATCGCGCTCGTCGCGCAGACCGCGTTGCAGATCCCGTCGCCCTTGCAGAGGACGGGGTTCACGGTGGCCTTCCGGCCGTCCGGCGTCTCATAGAACGAGATTGCGCCGTACGCGCACACGGTGATGCACGCCCCGCAAGAGATGCACTTCTTCTCGTCCACCGCGCACACGGAGCCCGAGGCCACGACCGTATCGTTGGAGAGCAGGGTCACCACCCGGCCCGCCGCGCCGAAGGCCTGATTGACGGACTCCTGGAGGTGCTTCGGGTAGTGGGCGGTCCCGCAGAGGTAGACGCCGTCCGCGCCGAACTCCACGGGGCGGAGCTTCACGTGGGCCTCCTTGAACCAGTCGTCCGGCCCCAGGGCCACCTGGAAGAGCTGGGAGATGCGTTTGTTGCCTCCCGACGGCGCCACCCCGGCAGCCAGCGAGATCCAATCGGCGTCGAGTTGGAGCTTCTTGCCGAGGATCGGATCTGTCACCGTGACCCTCAGGATGTGCTTCCCGTCCTCGTCGACGGCCTCCACCTCGGGCTTGTCCTGGGGCTCGTACCGGATGAACTTCACGTCCTTCCCGGACGCCTCCCGGTAGAAGTCTTCCCGGAAGCCGTAGGTCCTCATGTCCCGGAAGAGGACGTAGATGTCCATCTGCGGGTTCACTTCTTTCAGCTTCAGCGCGTTCTTGATCGAGTGGCTGCAGCAGATCCGGGCGCAGTAGTTCCGGTCCTCCTGCCGACAGCCGACGCACTGGATCATTACGAGGCTCTCGGCGCCCGTCACCGCTTCGTTCCCCGCGGCGATCTGCTCCTCGAGCTCGAGGTTCGTGACGACCCGATCGTCCACGCCGTACAAGTACTCGGCCGGCCGGATCTCTTCCGCGCCCGTCGCGATGACGGCCGCGCCGTGCTTGATGTCGTAAACGGCGCCTTCCGAGTCCACGGTCGTGACGAAGTTTCCGACGTAGCCGGCGACCTGCTTGATCGTGGCGTCGGTGTACACGTGGATCGACGGGTGCCGGTTGACCTTGCGGACGAGGTCCCGCAGGTACGCCTGCACGTCGAGCCCTTCGAGCGTGTAGTGGATCCTCCGGGTCACGCCGCCGAGCTCGGACTCCTTCTCGAGCAGGTGCACCTCGTGCCCCTGCTTGGCGATGCTGAGCGCCGTCGTCATCCCGGCGACGCCGCCCCCGACCACCAGCGCCTTCTTATTGACGGAGAGCTCGATCTCCTGGAGAGGCTCGAGGCAGCTCGCCCGGGCCACGGCCATCCGGATGATGTCCTTCGCCTTCTCGGTCGCCTCTTCTTTTGCCTTGGCGTGCACCCAGGAGCAGTGCTCCCGGATGTTCGCCATCTCCAGGTAGTACTGGTTGATCCCCGCCTCCCGTAGCGTGTCGCGGAAGAGCCCCTCGAGCGTCCGCGGGGAGCAGGCGGCGATGACGACGCGGTTGAGCTTCTGCTCTTTCGTGATCGTCGTGATGTCCTTGGCGGAGTTCGTCGCGCAGGAGAAGAGCTGCTCCTGGGCGTAGACCACGTTGGGGAGCGTCAGCGCGTACTCGACCGTCGAGGGCACGCCGACGACCCGGCTGATGTTCGCGCCG
>JACRCS010000974.1 GCA_016218905.1 Deltaproteobacteria bacterium | reverse complement strand
GGGCGGCGCAGATCAACAAGGCGATCCAGCAGCTCGACCAGGTGATCCAGCAGAACGCGTCGGCGTCCGAGGAGATGAGCTCGACGTCGGAGGAGCTGGCGAGCCAGGCCGAGCAGCTCCAGGGGGCGATTGCGTTCTTCAGGGTAGAGAGCCAGGGGCGAAGCAGCGAGGCGGCGAAGGGCGAGCGGAAGTCGGCCCCCCGGGCCAAGGCGCTTCGCCAGCGCCACAACGGCGGCGGCAACGGTCACGCGGTGCTCGCGCGGGGTCGTGAGGGCTTCGGAGTAGATCTGCGGCTCGACGCGGCGTCCGCGGGCGATGACGAGTTCGAGAGATACTAAGACCGGCCGGACGCCAGGATGCTGGGATGCTGGGAAGCGGAACCACGAGAAGTTCCGGTCTTGAGCGTCCCAGCCTCCCGGCGTCCTAGCCTCCTAGCGGAAAGCGAGGAATCCATGACTGTGGTCGGCATCACCGAGACGTCTCAATACCTGACGTTCACACTGGACGAGGAGCTCTACGCCCTGGACATCGGCAAGGTGCGGGAGGTGCTGGAATTCGAGGGCGTGACCAAGGTGCCGCGCACGCCCGACTTCATGCGCGGGGTGATCAACCTCCGGGGCAACGTGGTGCCGGTCGTGGACCTGCGGCTGAAGTTCGGGATGACGAGGACGGAGAAGAGGGTCAGCACCTGCATCGTCATCACCGAGGTGGTGGTCGACGGGGAGACGACCGTGTTGGGGGTCCTGGCCGATGCGGTGCAGGAGGTCCTGGATCTGGAGTCGGGCCAGATCGACCCGCCGCCCCGGCTTGGTACGCGCCTCGACACGTCGTTCATCCAAGGGATGGGCAAGCGCGAGGAGGAGTTCATCGTTCTCTTGGACATCGACAAGATCTTCACCGCGCAGGAGATGGACCGGGTCGGCGGAGCGACCGTGCAGAACGCCGCCTGAAGAGCGGCCCCCCCGCGGGGCCAGGCCCGCCCGTGGACCTCGCCGCCGAAAACACGCTTGACGGGGTCCTTTGGCCAGGAGCCGCATCTGCGCGCGTCGCTCGGCGCGCTGATCGACGGGGGTTGAATCTCACCACGAGGGCCGTCCCTTCCCTGCTCCTCCCTGCCTCCCGTCCTCCCGTCCTCCTGGCCTCCGTGCTCCTTCTCTTTCGCCACCCTCTGAGTGGACTCCGCGCGCCATTACTTGCGCTAATGGCTGCAATAAAGTTCTTATTAGAAAATTATTCAAGTCGGGGCCGGCGGCTTCCGATCTAGACGCTATACAGCAGGTGTCCGTGGGAGAGCCGCGGAGCGGTCGTCCCCCTACGTCCGTTCCCGTGCCCCGGAACAGGACCGCAGACGCGCCCAAGATCCGGCGGGCACACCTAAGTGCAGAGTGGGGAAGGGGCGCTCGCCGGGAAGGCCGCCCCGAAGGCAGAGCGCGTCAGCGGCACAACGGCTCCGGCAACGGCCACGCCGCGCTGGCCGGCCTCGGGCGAGCGCGGGACGGCCTTGGAGGCACGGAGCTACGCCTCGAAGCGGAGCAGGGAGGGGACGAGGAGTTCGAGAGATACTAAGAAGCGTTCAGCGATCAGCGGTCAGCTTGAAGCACGGCAGGTTTGGCTGATAGCTGATAGCTGATTGCTGATTGCTGACAGCTCGCGACAAAGGAGCGAGAACCATGAGCGTAGCTGGCATCACCGAGAACGTCTCAGTACCTGACGTTCACGTTGGATGAGGAGCTGTTTGCTCTGGACATTGGCAAAGTGCGGGAGGTGTTGGAGTTCGAGGGCGTGACACGGGTGCCCCGAACGCCGGAGTTCATGCGTGGGGTGATCAACCTGCGGGGCAACGTCGTGCCGGTCGCGGACCTGCGGCTGAAGTTCGGGATGACGAAGACGGAGAAGACGGTCAGTACCTGCGTGATCATCACCGAGGTGGTCATCGACGGGGAGACGACGGTGCTGGGCGCCCTGGCCGACGCGGTCCAGGAGGTCCTGGACCTGGAGCCCGGGCAGATCGACCCGCCGCCGCGGATGGGCACCCGGCTCAACACCGCTTTCATCCGGGGCATGGGCAAGCGCGAGGAGCAGTTCCTCATCCTCCTCGACATCGACAAAGTCTTCACGGCGGGAGAGATGGACCTCGTAGGCGGGGCGACAGTGGAGAGTGCGGTCTGAAGACGGGGACGCGGCCGGCGTGCGGGTCTCGGTTCCTCCGCGGGCGCCCCCCCCCCCCCCGGTGGCACGTTTGATGTCCGCGCCCTCCAGTGTCACCCCTCACACCTAACCGAACGGAGGATGACGCATGCTCTCGGCTTCCTCGCTCTCAGGACGTTCCACCGGGTACCAATTCCTCGTAGCAGACGACGAGGAGCTGCTCCGGCGCTTGCTGGCGAAGCTCCTCGTGTCGCAAGGACACAAGGTCGTGACGGCACCGGACGGGGATGCCGCCCTGGAGTTGTTCACGCGCTACCGCCCCGACATCGTGATCTCCGACATCCGCATGCCCGGCATGGACGGGATTGCGCTGGCGGAGGAGATTCGCGCCCAGGACCCCGAGGCCGAGATCATCCTCATCACGGCCTACGCCGACACGGAGATGGTCGTCGAGGCGCTGCGGAAGGGCGTCTCGAACTTCGTGGCCAAGCCGTTCGAGCTCAAGACGCTCCTCACCCAGATCGAACCCTCCTTGATGCGCCTTGGCCTGCGTCTGGAAAACGAGTGCCTCCGCGAGGAGGTCGAAACCGCGCGCCGGCGGCAGGAGGCCCGGGCGCGCTCCGAGGCGACCGCCTGGCTCCTTGCCGGCCTCGCCCGGGGGGCTCACGTGCCCCTCGACCTCGCCAACACCAACGCGGAGATGCTCGAGCAGCTGCTCGCCCGCGGGCGGAAGCAGGGACGTTTGGATCAGGGGGAGATCGGCGAGGGCCTGCAACTGGCGGAGGAGCTTCGGTCCTGCACCCGTCGCGTGCAGGCGATGGTCCTGGACATCGACCGGTTCCTCACACCCCGAGACCCGGCGGCCCCGCGGGTCGCCCACCTGGCCGAGACGGTGTCGCGGACAATGGAGGACCTCGAGGAACACCGGCCTGTGCACGTCGAGACCCACCTCGCCCTCCCGGAGCCCGACCTTGCGGTGCTCTGCGACCCCATCGACCTCTACGAGTGCCTGACGCGAGTGATCCGCAACGCCTACGACGCCCTCGAGTCGAGCGGCAGCCAGGTGCGCGTCTTCGCCCGGTTGGCGCCCTATGCCATGGGCACGGTGGCCGGCTTTCTCGAGGTGGGCGTGGAAGACGACGGACCCGGAGTGCCCCGGGGAATCATCGATGAGGTCTTCGTCCCCTTCTTCTCCACCCGCGAGACTGGGATCGGGCTGGGGCTGTCGCTGGCCCTCGAGGCTTGCCGCCGCAACGGGGGTGAGATGGACCTCTCGAACGGCGAAGGGGGCGGAACGCGGGTGACGCTGCGACTCCCCCTGGCCTCCTCGTTGTCGACGGCGTAGCACGACAACGATACGAGCGTCGAACGCGAGTGCGAGTAGCAACATGGTCCAGCAGTACCAGGCCGTGATCAAGGGCTGGGCAGGATGTACCAGGACGCGGAGGGGCTCTGGAGCGCAACCATTCCGGGCGATGGCAGCGTGGCGCTCATTCTGAACGTGCCGAAACCCGTGGGGCTGTTGACGGCCGCGCTGGAGTCGACCCACTGACCCTGCCGGACGGAGAACCCGTCCGATGGGGTTGCTTGTTGTTGCTCGCTGCAACCACGAGAACCGAGAACTACAGAAAGGCACTGCCATGTCACTTCGGAACGTGAAGATCGGAACCCGAATCAGCCTGGGCTTCGGCGCGATCCTGCTCCTCGTGGCCCTCACCTATGGGGGCATCCTGATGGGCGTCAGACGGGTGGCATACAACGCCGAACAGGTGGAGACCGAGAGCATGCCGTTCGCGCTGCTCGCCGACGAGTTGGTGAATCAGACCGTGCAGGTGCAGCAGTTTCTCACCGACGCTTCCCTGACTGGCAGCGAAGAGTCCGTCGGCGAGGCGGAGAAGGCCGCCGCAGGGTTCTTCGCGGGCATCGAGAAATTCGGCGGCATGTACCGGAAGGAGAATGACGCGGAGGGCCTGCGGCGGATGCAAGACCTCAAGGGCGTCTTCGCCCGGTTCCAAGCGGGAGGGAAGGCCATGGCCCAGGCGTACCAGAAAGGCGGAGCGGCCGCCGGCAACCGCCTCATGGGCGAGTTTGACAAGGCCGCTGAGGAGCTCACCCAGAAGGTGCACGAGCTCCAAAGCCAGCAGATCGAAGAGGCCAAGGCGAACATGGTTGGGATCGCCACTGCCGTCGGCCGGGTGACAACCGCGGTGTTCGCGTCGCTGGTCGGGGTCCTCGCCCTCGGCCTGCTCATTGCCTTCTTCATTACCCGCAGCGTCACGGTGCCCCTGGGCACATGCCTCGAGGTTGCCCGTCGGGTGGCCCGGGGTGACACGAGCGTGGCCATCGATGCATCAGGGAAAGACGAGACGGGAAGGCTGCTGGCCGCCATGGGCGAAATGGTCCAAACGATCGGGCGCCTGACGGCTGAGATGCTTGGCCT
>JACRCS010000970.1 GCA_016218905.1 Deltaproteobacteria bacterium | reverse complement strand
GAGCTCGCGGCGGCCAAGGCGGCCGCCGCCGGCGACGCCGCCGCGCAGCGCCGGTTGGCGGAAGCCGAACGGCTCGTCTCCGACGGGCCGGACAAGCCGTTTCTGGGCGTCTTCTTTCCGGACGAGCAGAACGGGTTCGCCTTGGGCGCCTATGGCTTGATCTTCGGGACGACCGACGGTGGGGAGACCTGGCGTTCGTTGCAACCCCTCCTGGATAACCCGAAGAGCAGGCATCTCTATGCCATGGGGGCTGTCGGCCGGGACTGGTACGTCGCCGGTGAACAGGGCCTGGTCTTTCGCTCGGAGGACGCAGGCAAGAGCTTCGTCCCCGTCAACACGCCTTACACCGGGTCTTACTTCGGCATCCTCTCCGGAGCAAAGGCAGAGCTGTTCGTATTTGGTCTGCGCGGGAACGTCTACCGCTCCGAGGACGGGGGATCCACGTGGACGAAGATCGAGACGGGCGTGCCCGCCAGCGTCACGGGGGGCACTCGCCTCGGCGACGGCTCCCTGGTTCTGGTCGACGAGGCGGGACGGCTGGTGCGGAGCGACGACGGCGGACGAACGTTCCGGCCCATACCCGTGCCGCAGCCGTTGCCCTTCACCGGCGTCGTTCAGGCTTCTGACGGAAATGTCGTGGCGAGCGGCGTCGCGGGCGTAAACCGGCTGGTCGTGACAGGGAACTCGAACCGCGGGGAGAGCAAGCCGTGAGCCACGCGAACGTATTAGCAGAACATCCCGTCATTCGGGATCTCAAGGAATTCGACCGACACTCGGGCGTGCTCGCCGAGCGGGTGATGTTCAACCACCGAGCGGTGGTGGCTGTGCTATGCCTGATGGTGACCCTCGTCCTCGGCTTCCAGGCCACTCGGCTACGCCTGGGCGCGAGCTTCGAGAAGATGATCCCGGCCAACCACCCCTACATCGCGAACTACCTCGCGCACAAGGCCGAGCTGGCCGGGTTGGGCAACGCTGTCCGTATCGCCGTGGAGGCGAAGAAGGGGAGCGTCTTGGACCGGGAGTACCTCGAGACGCTGCGGAAGATCAACGACGACGTCTTCCTCATGCCCGGCGTCGAACGGCCCTTCATGAAGTCGCTCTGGACGCCGGCGACGCGATGGGTCGCGGCGACCGAAGACGGGCTGGACGGCGGACCGGTCATTCCGGACGACTACGACGGCTCGCCGGCGAGCCTCGAAAGAGTGCGCGCCAACGTCCAGCGCTCCGGCGAGATCGGGCAGCTCGTTTCGGCAAACTACCGGTCGAGCATCGTCTTCGTTCCGCTCCTCGATCGCAACCCCGATACGGGAGAGCGCCTCAATTATCAGCAGCTTTCGATAGGCCTCGAGGAGCTGCGCCGGAAGTACGAGTCCGACGCGATCGGGATTCATATCACGGGGTTCGCCAAGGTGGTAGGCGACCTCATCGAGGGCCTGCGCCAGGTGCTCATCTTCTTCGCGATCGCCGTCGCATTCAGTACCGCCGTGCTCTTCTGGTACACGCGCTGCCTCCGGAGCACGCTCATCGTCGTCGGGTGCGCGCTCGTTGCAGTCGTGTGGCTCCTGGGGCTGCTTCCGACCCTCGGCTACGAGCTGGACCCCTACTCGATCCTCGTGCCCTTCCTTGTCTTCGCGATCGGGCTCAGCCACGGCGCACAGAAGATGAACGGCATCATGCAGGACATCGGGAGGGGCACGCACAGGCTCGTGGCGGCGCGTTACACCTTCCGCCGACTCTTCCTTGCCGGGCTCACCGCGCTGCTCGCCGACGCCGTCGGCTTCGCGGTGCTCACGGTCATCGATATCCCCGTCATCAAGGATCTCGCGATCGCCGCGAGCATCGGCGTGGCGGTCCTCATCTTCACGAGCCTCGTGCTCCTGCCCATTCTTCTCTCGTTCACCGGAGTGAGCACCCGGGCGGCCGAACGGAGCCTCCGGGCGGAGTCGAGGGAGGCCCACGGCGCGCACCACCGAAGGCACCCTCTCTGGGGCTTTCTGGACCTCTTCGCCGGGCGCAAGTATGCAACTGCGGCGCTCATCTGCGCAGCGGCGCTCGGCACCGTGGCGTTCTCCGTCAGCCGAGGGTTGAAGATCGGAGATCTCGATCCCGGTGCGCCTGAACTGCGGCCGGATTCGCGCTACAACCGGGACAATGCATTCGTGACCGCGAACTACGCTGCCAGCAGCGACGTGTACGTCGCGATGGTGAAGACCCCCCAGTACCGCTGCGGCGACTACCCGACGTTGGTCAAGGCAGACGCCCTAGAGTGGCAGCTTCAGCAGCTACCTGGCGTGGAGTCGACGAACTCTCTCGCGTTGCTCGCGAAGCAGATGGCGGCCGGCATGAACGAAGGGAATCTCAAGTGGTACGAGATCCCCCGCACCCAGGGACTGATCAACGGGATCATGACGCGTGCGCCCCGCGAGCTCTTCAATCAGAGCGGCGATCTCCTGACCGTCTACGTTTACCTCAAAGACCACAAGGCGGACACCCTGGATCAGGTCGTCCAAACCATCGAACGTTTCGGAGCCGAGAACGACACGAAAGAAGTGAGGTTTCTGCAAGCAGCCGGAAACTCCGGGATCGAAGCGGCTACAAACATCGTGGTCGAGAGAGCTAACCGACAGATGCTTCTCCTGGTCTACGCAGCCGTCATCCTCATGGCGCTCATCACGTTCAGGTCGTGGCGAGGGGTGATCTGCGCGGTGGTCCCTTTGATGCTCACGTCGGCCCTTTGCGAGGCCCTCATGGTGTGGATGGGCATCGGCGTGAAGGTCGCGACGCTGCCGGTGATCGCGCTAGGCGTCGGCATCGGGGTCGACTATGCCCTGTATGTGCTCTCCGTGACGCTCGCGTGGCTACGGGCAGGCATGGGGTTGGCGGAAGCCTACTACAAGGCGTTGGTCTTCACGGGCAAGGTCGTCGTCCTGACGGGGATCACCTTGGGGATCTCCGTGGCCACCTGGTGCTTCTCGCCGATCAAGTTCCAGGCCGACATGGGGGTTCTCCTCGCCTTCATGTTCATCTGGAACATGGTAGGCGCGCTCGTCCTGCTGCCGGCGCTGGCGCATTTTCTCCTCGCGCCGGGTGCCGGGGCCAAGATTCCGGTCCTGAACGCCTCGGCAAAGGCCTGTTCGGAGTAGCAGCGGCGACGGTCCTACTAACCCTGAAACTGAGGTTCAAGAGAATCCCATGAATCGACGCTTCGAAGGAAAAGTTGCCCTGGTGACAGGGGGCGCAGCGGGATTCGGTGAGGCCATATGCCGCCGTCTGGCAGGCGAAGGGGCTTCCGTTGGAGTCCTGGACATCGATCTCGAAAGAGGGAGCCGCCTGGCGGAAAGGATCGGCGCTGGAGAGGGCAGGGCTACCTTCATTCGGGCAAACGTCTGTGACCCTAAAGAGGTGGAGGCGAGTGTGGCGGCGGTGGTCCAGACGTTCGGGCGCTTGGATATCGCAGTGAACAATGCCGGGATCAGCACCGACCACGCGCCGATTGGAGATTACCCGACCGAGGACTGGCGTCGCCTCATCGAAACCAATCTATCTGGCGTCTTCTACTCTATGCGTGCCGAGATTCCCCACATCATCGCCGCCGGAGGGGGAGCCATCATCAATATGGCTTCGATTATGGCGACGATAGCGATGCCAACCATCTGCGCGTACGTGGCTGCCAAGCACGGCGTAGTAGGCTTGACCAAGGCAGGAGCTCTGGAGTACGGCGTGCAGGGGGTCAGAATCAACGCCGTTGGTCCGAGCTTCGTGAGAACTGCGCTTACGGCCAGATTACCTGATGAAGCATGGTCCGAACTGGACTCCGCCCATGCACTCGGACGTTGTGGTGAGCCGGACGACGTGGCTGGCTTGGTGGCGTTCTTGGCGTCAGAAGACGCCAAGTTTGTCACCGGTCAACTCTACCTCGTCGATGGCGGCTACACGGCCAAATAGGAGAGGGGGCGTCAGGGACGTTGGTGCGCAAGAGCGTTGCGGAGGTTATGCTCTTCTCCGGGGGATCACTGAGGGTTCTAGGGGCTGAGGCCCCGATCTACTCGAGGGCGTCAGACCTTCCCGAAGGTACTACCACTGCTGTTCGGCTCCTGTCTACGCTGCGCCATCCCTGCGGACGGAGGGAGGGCTCAAGAGGGGCCGGAGGAGCTCGCCAGCACGTGAAAGCACGACCTCGTCCCGCTTGGCGACCCCTGGCCGCAGCGCCCAGGCCAGCTCGGCGATCTTGCTCCCGGCTTCCGCAGACCCTACCGTGAACGCGTAGCGGTCTTCGCGCTGCGGCCTTCTTCGGGTGCGCCCCGCGAGGCCGGGAGGTGGGACGATGAAGACGAGACTTCTCACGATGGGGCTGGCGTTGTTGGTCGGGCTCGAGCTCACGGGTACACCGGCTCTGGCCGGACTGGGACTCGGCCGTCCTCTGCCGTCCCCGACCACGGACGAGCTCGCGAGAGATGCCCTGGTCCAAGTCCGCGAGGCCATCGCCGAGGGCGAGGCCGGCCGGGTGGCGGGGTTCGCCGCGCACGCCTGGCAGGCGCTCCAAATCACGACGTGGGCCGCCGCGGACCCGCAGATGACCGAGGCCGCGAAGCACTTGGCGGAAGCGGTGGACGCGGCGGGCGCAGGCGACACCTCCTCCGGGACCGAGCACGCCAGAGAGGCCGAGAGGGCCCTGGAGGCGGTGGGCTAGTGGCCCGTGCGGTTGGTCCGAGGAAGAGAGCCAAGGGCGGGAATCGGCGCCCTTCGACCAGACGCAGGGGCTGAATAGCAGGCAGGAACTTCCCGAACGGGACACTGGGGGGAAGCGGGATCGTTCAGCGTCCCGCACGTGCGTGCCGGTCGTTGACCCTTGCATAATGGCACATTACAATAAGCCAAAATGCATGGAGGTGAGACGTGAGCACGCAGAGCATCTACGAACTCCTCGGGGGCCAAGAGACGCTCGGCGTTCCCCCTCCCACGCTGGATACGTTGCGAGGTCTTCTGGAGGAGGGCCTGCCTTTCGCAACGGTCGAAAGCGTTCGCGAGACACTCGCCCTCACCCGTGGCGAGGTGCTCTCCGTCCTCGCCGTCACCGACCGCACGCTCATCCGGCGCAAGAAGGAGCATCGGCTCCAAGCGCCCGAGTCAGACCGCCTCTTCCGACTCGCCCGCGTGGCAGCACTGGCCCTGGAGGTGTTGGAAGACGTCGAGAAGGCTCGTCGCTGGCTCCATAAGCCCAACCGAGCGCTCGGGGGAGAGATCCCCCTGAAGCTGCTCTCCACCGACATCGGAGCGCACCAGGTCGAGGAACTCCTCCACAGGATCGACCACGGCCTCTTTTCATGATCGAGGTCTGGAGGATCGTTCGGAAGCGCCACGCGGCGACGGCGTTCTCCGGGGAAGGGACCCGGAGGTACGGCGGACGCTGGAACCACCCGGGGACCGCGGTGATCTATACCGCTGCAAGTCAGTCGCTGGCCATCCTTGAGGTGCTCGTGGGACTCGATCCAGAGGACGCGCCGGCGGAGTTCGCGCTCCTGAGAGCGGTCGTCCCGGACGGTGTGCCCATCAAGACGATGGAGGCGGCGACTCTTCCGCCTGGTTGGAACGTCTATCCGGGACCCGAGGCACTTCGGGATCTCGGGGACGCCTGGGCCCGAAGCGGCGGGACGTGCGTTCTCAGCATCCCCTCTGCGATCGTGCCTCGCGAGAGGAACTACCTCCTGAGCCCGTCCCACCCTGACATGGCGAGCATCCGAATCGACCCCGCCGAATCGTTTACCTTCGATCCCCGGCTCTGGAAGACCGGCGCCCCTCTCCACTGAGGCGCGTTTCCTGACCGCCGTTCGGGCTGGACGTCTACGCCAGCCCGATCCGACTCTCGCCGATCTCTTCGATCCTCACCGCGAGGTCCTG
>JACRCS010000969.1 GCA_016218905.1 Deltaproteobacteria bacterium | reverse complement strand
TGCTCTTCTTCCGACTCTTTCGGCGCCCCGATGAACTGCACGGTGCTCGCGATGATTCGGGGGCCCCCCTTCCGGCTCTTCTTGTCCGTGGACCGGACCTGGGCGAGTTCGCCCGAGACGAACACCTCGCGTCCCTTCTTCAGGAACTGCGCGCAGATCTCGGCCAATCGCCTCCAGGCGTCCACCTCCACGAAGATCGTGGACTGTCCGGGGGATCCGTCGGCCTTCGTGAACTTCCGGGCCGTCACGAGCGACATCCTGCAGTACGGGATGCCGGAGGGCGAATACTTGAGCTCGGGGTCCGCCACGAGGCGGCCCATCATCATGACCACGTTGAGTTGAGACATCGAGTCTCCAAAGGATTCGGGGAACTGGGCCTGAGCCCAGCCCCCCGAAAGATGGGAAGGAATCAGAATGCGATCTGGAGCTGGAGCGGCTTCGCCGCGGCCTCGGCACGCTTCGGCCGGGCCGGGCGAGGCGGAAGGAACGAAAAGAGGTCGACCGTGACCCACTCCTTCCGCGCGGGAGCCCGTTCCGGCATGTCGGTCGTCGGAGTCTCTTCGACGCGAGGCGCATGGACGGGGATCGCGACGGCGGGAGACTTCGTCTCCTGGCCGGCGGAGCGTTCGTTGCGCCAGTACGTCTCGGCCGACTCGACTCCCTCGAGGCCGTTCATCAGGGCCTTCGCGAGAGCGCTGACCATGTCTTCGCTCTGCGTGAGCGCCACGAGGCCTTCGGCGCTGAACTTGCCCTGGAGCGCTTGCGTGGCTTTCACCTTCGCGCCCATGAGCCGCAGGGCGGCCTCCTGGAGCGTCTGCTTGTAGCAGAAGTAGCGGACCTTGACGCCAAGGGCCTGGCCGATGCGCCAGGATCGCCTCGACGCCTGCATCAAGGTGAAGGTGTTGTATCCGCACTCGTAGAACGCGAGCGTCGGGAACGCCAGGAGGTCCAACCCAGTCTTGACCAACTCGGGATTGGAGATGACGACCTCGACTCCGGCCTTCACCTGCTCCTGGATCCACTCTTCGCGCTCGGACATCTCCACGGTCTCCTGCTTGAGGACCGCGGCCTTGATGCCCTTCTTGCGGAAGAGGTCCGCGAGGCGGCCGGTCACGTCCCGGGTGTTGGTGTAGGTGGCATAGACCCACACGCGACGCTTTTCGGCGAGCTCCTCCTGGACGAATTCCAGGAGCGCCTGCTCCTTGGGATAGGCGACGTTCCGGGGGAGTTCCTTCGGCGTCCCCACGTCGGGGATCGGCTTGTTGTCGTAAGGCCGGTCCGGATACGCGAGGAGCGTCGTGAGGTAGGCCCCCATGAGACGCGCCGCCTTGGCTCGGTCGTGCATGGCGTTCTTGAGCTTCTGCTCGATCTCGCGGTAACCCGCAGAGAGCTCGGGGGACATCCCGACGAGGGTCACGTCCTCTCCGAACGCGGGGAGCTGCTCCGCGACGTCGGCCAGTTCGACGAAGACCGATGAGGTGAGGAGGTGCCGCGCGAACGCGAGCGGGCTGACGCCAGGCCGGTGACGCACGTACTCCCGCACCTGTGAGCCGCGGGAGTAGACGAGCCCGGGACCCTGAGCGTGGGTCTTCTTGATGAACTCCAGCGCGCCGTAGCGGGCGATGAAGTGCTGCACCTGGCTGTACTTGATGTTCTCCGCGAGGAGCCCGCGGGCGTTCAGCCGGTAGAGGATGTAGAAGAGATGCTCCGCGTACCCGCCCACAAGAGTCCCCGTGAGGCACACGGTCTTCCTGCAGACGGACGCGAGCATCCCGAGCGCGTTGCCCTGAGCCGTGTCCGCCCCTTTCAACTCGTGGACTTCGTCCGCGATGAAGAGGTCGAACACGCCCTTGCAGTAGCGCTTCACGAACTCGGCGGGCGCGTACCGGCGGACGCCGGAGCGGTCCGCTTTCCAGAGCGCGCCCCGGCACTTCTTGCAGAACTGCGCCTTGGCTTCGAGGGCCTCGGGAGCCTTCGGGCTCCTCGTTCGCTCGTCGATCGCGAACTCGCCGCAGCTCGGACAGGCGACGTACTGTGCGAGGTCCGCTTCTTCCCCCTTCGGCGGCTTCACGTAGGGATGCCGTCGCAGGAAGTAGGCGGCCCGTCGACGGTAGCCGAGCTTCGCGCGGTCGCGCGGGAGGATGAAATACTCGCGGCCCTTCGGCTTCGAGCGCAGGGTCTTGAAGTGGAGGAGGTCCGAGACCTTCCAGACGATCCGCGCGGTCGCGTTGGGGATCGTCTCCTCGACTTCGCGCGCCCACTTTCCGACGAGATGGCCGGGCGCCATGATGAGGACGCGGTACCGGTCCTTGAGGTGGAGGTACGCGAGTCCCGCCCCCATCAGGGTCTTGCCCGTTCCCATCTCCCCCACGAGGAGGGCGAAGTTCTGCCGCTCGAGGAGCCGGTCGATCGCCATCATGGCGTCGCCCTGGGCCCGGAACGGTTTCCGTCGGAACGTGGCGAGGAGCGGATCCCAGGCCTCGCGGGCCGGATCGTAGAGGGGCGCGAGTTCGGAGTTGAGCCGGGAGGTGAGTTCCGGGACGAAACGCGCGATGTAGTCGTCGACGGACTTCACCTCGGGAAGAGTGGAAATCATCGTGAGGTCTCCGCAGTCTCGCCGCGATCGGCGAGACGGTGAGGTGTGGGTGGACGCGGGATCAGAACCGGATCTGGCCTTCGGCGACTCCCTTGGAGATGAGAGCGTCGAGGCTCTCTTCCGAAGTGGAGATCATGCAACCACCGACGCCGTGGCCGGTGAGGGTGGTGAGCTGCTCGCTGCGCTTGAGCGCCTGGCAGAGCCAGTCCTTCCACTCGGGCACGGCGGGGACGGCGAAGCGGTGCATGAGACGTTCGAAGACCTTCTCGGGAGTGTCGTTCAGGATCGCGATGCGCCGGGACTCGGTTCCGTTCAGGATCTCCGGCGCGAGATAGGCGCCGTGCGTCAGCTCCTTCGAGAGAGCGTGCGTCACGATCCGCCCGTTGTCGCTGCCGTAGAGTCTCGCCGACGGATAGAGGTCGCTCCGGACGTCCCGGTGACTCACGAGAGCCGCCAGGAGTCCGCGCACCGCGCTATGCGGTCCGAGCACCGAGAGGAGAACGATCGAGCACCCGTACTTCGGATCCCCGTCGAGGAGGACCCGGTCTCCGATCGTGGTGACGTTGAGACGGCGTTCGTCGTCCTGGTAGTAGACCGTGAAGTACGGCCGGTTGTGGTTCGCCATTCGAGGTCTCCATGTGGGACGGACCGAGTGTCCGTCAGAGGGTTAGGTGAGGCGCCGGATCTCTCCGGTGGGGAGGAGCATCTTGATGACGACGCGGAAGGTCTCGAGCCGCTTCTCGACGTCGACCGTCCCGCCGTCCTTGTCCTCCTCCGTCTCGTGCGACTTCACGATGTGCTTCTCGGGCTTCCCGACGACGAGGTGCCTCGCGTCGCCCTCCCCCACCCTGCCGTTCAGCCGCCCCGCCGCGAGAAGGAGCCCCAGATGGCCGACATGGAGTCGGATCGGGGGCTGCCCCACGGCGCCGAGCGTCGTGGGCTCGGTGAGGTCATGGACGCGCGCGAGGAGCGGCGACCTCTTCGCAAGGTCGACGATCTCCTCGGGCTTCATGGTCCGGAGCCGGACGCCGGCGTCGCCGGCGACCGGGGCCAGGTACTTCATCCACGAGGGATCGCTGGGAAGCGGATCGAGCGTCTGATCGCGCAGCGCCGCGAGATGGGAGGCCTCGTAGGACTGATCCATGGACCACTCGGTCTTCTTACCGATGACCACGATCTGCCCGAAGGCCTCGAACTCCGGATCCGGAAAGCGCCAGACGCGGACCTGCGTGAAATTGGATGCCAGG
>JACRCS010000968.1 GCA_016218905.1 Deltaproteobacteria bacterium | reverse complement strand
GCGACTGCGAACGAGACTCCATCAAGTCTCAGTGCAAATGGCGTGCGAATCTCTTCTCTCATTTCTCCGGCTGCGCTGGCCATGACCACTCCTCTCTCTTTATCCGCGTCGTTATCTCGACTTCGCCGTTAGGTTTCACCGTGGGTCAGACGAGTGGGGCGTTCGAGACTACATCCGAAACAGTAACTCAGGGATAGGAGCCTCGAGCAGCTCCGCATGATCTGTTCACCCGCCACTTGCATGTGGCTCCCGGGCCTCTCGCGAGCCGCCGCCCAACTCGCCGCCTGGGGAGGCTCACAGCCGGGAACCTGTTTGGCCCGATTCACGACAGGGGCTCTCTTCTTCCCCTCGTCTCCCCATAGTGGCCGCCTGTCCCTCTTCCCCTGTCTGTTCAGGAGAAGAGGGATAGGCGGCGAAGCAGGGTCAGGGCATGACCAGGATCTTGATGTTCTCCTCTTTCCGGTTCACCAGCTCCTCGAAACCCTTCTCCACGATATCGTCGAGCTTGATCCGGCCCGTGATCAACGGTTCGGGGTTGATCCGGCCGTCGGCGAGCAGGCTGATGGCCGCGTCGAACTCGCCGGCATAGGCGAGGCTGCCGACGATCTTCTTCTCCGTGGCCGTGATGTTGAAGAAGTTGTACTCGCTCGGCTCCTCGAAGATCCCGACGATGACCACGGTGCCAGCCTTGCGCGCGAGGTCGATCGCCAGAGGACCTGTCACCTTGTGGCCGACGCACTCGATCGAAACGTCCGCACCGAGGCCTCCCGTTGCCTTCTGTACCTCGGCAATGACGTCTACCTCAGACGGGTCGAGCACCATCGTGGCGCCGAGCTGCTTCGCGAGCTCCTTGCGGGCACGTGCCTTCTCGATGGAGATAACTTGGCTCGCCCCGGCCGCTCGAGCTGCAACGAGGTTCACGAGCCCGATAGTGCCGGCGCCGACGATGACAACCGAGTCGCCCTGCAAGACATTGCCTTGGCGCATCGCGTGGATGCCTACGGCCAGCGGTTCAACCAGGGCGCCGGCGTCGTAAGAGACCGAATCGGGCAGCTTGTAAAGGGTATAGGCGGGGACGTTGACGTACTCTGCGAACGCTCCCTCAATCATGAGTCCAGTGAAGGCGATCTTAGTGCAGAGATTGTACAGGTTGCGCTTGCAGTAGTAGCACTCGCCGCAGTATTGGCACGCATCCCCCGTGACCCGATCGCCAGCCTTGAAGTTGGCGACTCCCGGCCCGACTTCCGCGATATCACCCGAGAACTCGTGGCCGAGAGTGACCGCACCCGAGTGGCCGGTAAGGGGATGGGGGGAGGTGGGGATGAAGATCGGGCCGGCCAGGTACTCGTGAAGGTCGGAGCCGCAGATGCCGCACGCGTGGACCTTGACCTTGACCCAGCCTTTGGGCGGAGCCGGCGGCTCGGGAACGTTGACCACCCTGACTTCCTTTCGCGCAAACCACTTCGCTGCTTTCATTCGCCTTCTCCTTCTGCCGTTGTAGCTTCCCCAATGGAAGCCGGTCAGGTGCGAGACGAGGTTTTATTAGCACGTGCCATGCCCGGCCATGATCTGGCGAAGGCTCTTCGGGGCCTCGGGGAGCGGCCACTTTTCTCGCGTCCAGCGCGCGTGAGAGCGCGCAACTGGACTCGGGAGGACATTCGAACGGAGTTTTGGCATGCGGCTGGGAGAGGCGTGTCACAGATCCGAACAGCGCACGCCCTGCCCCAATTCTCTCGGATGTCAGGCCTGCGGCTCATCTCAGACAAAAACCGTTCGATTCTCCGACATGTTCTGGAAATGAACAGCCGTCGTCGGTCGCCAACCATCGCCCGTCGGCGCGGACCACAGCCTGGCGGCGAATCGGCATCGGCTGGTCACAAGTATCCCCTCAATGCCCTGGGGCCGAAGCTGGCCCGGGCGTAACCGGTCGCCCGCGGGGTCCTCTCCGGCGACGCAGGATCGCCCGACTCCCCTGCGTTCCTTGACGACCGGTCAACGAGTCGCTGGGGCTCATCTCCCCTCGGAGATCGTGCCAAAGCCTCCTGCGCCGCTCTCCGAGGACCCTGCGGGCGACCGTGGGCGAGCTTGACCGGTTACGCCCAGCTGGCCCTTCAGTGTGTGGATGAGGAGGGCAGCAAGTAAGAGGTATCGATGAGGCACATGAGACCGGCCGAAAGTGCGAAAAGGGACTGACTGGAACCCCACTTCCTCCGGATGTGGCCCGAATCGGTGGCTCGAGCAAAATCGCGTCCAAGAGGGGCATGAGCCTTGCTACGCGTCGTCTTCCAGTGCGATTGCGGAGAACACGCCGGGGAGTCCCACCTGGACGTTCATCTAACATTACCAGTCTTCGCTCTATGTTAAGGTCTGGTTGACCGGGGGCTTCACCATCCCGAAGCGGTATGGTGCCCGTGCGGCAACGGGGCCTTAAAGGCGCCGAAAGCTCTCGAGAATCAGAGGGGTGAGTCCGTGCGAAACGACAGCGAACTGACGGGGGCCGTGATGGTGGTCGGGTCCGGCATCGCCGGGATCCAGGCCTCCCTCGACCTGGCCAACTCCGGGATGAGGGTCTATCTCGTCGACAACGGGATCTCGATCGGCGGGATCATGGCCCAGCTCGACAAGACGTTCCCGACCAACGACTGCTCGGCCTGCATCCTCTCGCCGAAGCTCGTCGAGGTGGGGAGGCATCCGAACGTCGAAATCCTGACGCGGCGCACCGTCAGGGGCGTCGAGGGCGGACCCGGCAGGTTCACGGTGAAGCTCTCAAAGGCGCCGAGGTACATCGACCTCGCGAAGTGCACCGGCTGCGGCGACTGCGCGAACGTCTGCCCGGTCTCGGTCCCCTCGGACTTCAACGGGGGCCTGAACGATCGCAAGGCCGTCTACCGCCACTTCCCCCAGGCGATCCCGAGCGCCTTCGCGATCGACAAGGTCGGGACTTCCCCCTGCAAGGCCGCCTGCCCCACCCACATCAGCGTGCAGGGCTACGTAGCCCTGATCGCCGCGGGCAAGCACGCCGAGGCGCTGAAGCTGATCAAGAAGGACAACCCCTTCCCGTCGGTGTGCGGCCGGGTGTGCAACCACCCTTGTGAGGCGGCCTGCAAACGCGGCGAAGTGGACGAGCCGATCGACATCATGCACCTCAAGCGCTTCGTGGCGGACCTCGACCTCCGGGCCGAGACCCGGTGTGTGCCCGAGGTGAAGGCGAAGAAGGCGAAGAGGGTCGCCGTCGTGGGCGCCGGCCCCGCGGGCCTCTCTGCCGCCTACTATCTGGCAGCCGAGGGCTACTCGGTGACAGTCTTCGAGGCGTCTTCGATGCCGGGTGGCTGGCTCACGCTCGGCATCCCCGAGTACCGCCTCCCGAAGAAGCTCGTCGACGCCGAGATCCAGGTCATGCGCGACCTCGGCGTCGAGATCAAGCTCAACACGGCCCTCGGAGAGGACCTGACCCTCAAGAAGCTCCGCAAGGAGTACGACGCGGTGTTCTTCCTGGCCGTGGGCTCGCACCTGAGCGTCAAGCTCGAGGTGCCTGGCGAGGACCTGACGGGCGTCTTCCACGGGATCGACTACCTCAAGAGGGTGAATCTCGGCGAGAAGGTGTTCCTCGGCGAGCGCGTGGCGGTGGTGGGTGGCGGCAACGTCGCGATGGACGCTGTCCGAACGGCCCTGCGCACCGGCTCGAAAGAGGTCATCTGCCTCTACCGGCGCTCCCGCGCCGAGATGCCCGCTTCCCCCGAGGAGGTGCACGAGGCGGAGGAGGAGGGCGTCAAGTTCGAGTTCCTCGCCGCCCCCGTGCGGATCCTGGGCGAGGACGAACGGGTGATGGGGGTCGAGTGCGTCCGGATGGAGCTGGGCGAGCCCGACGCGAGCGGCCGGCGCCGCCCCGTCCCGGTGGCCGGCTCCGAGTTCATGGTGGCCGTGGACGCGGTGGTGCCGGCGATCGGGCAGGGGTCGGACCTCTCCTTCGCCGAGAGGGAGAAGGATCTCGTCACCAAGTGGAAGACGCTCGAGGCCGACCCGGTCACCTTCGCGACGCCGCTCCCCGGCGTCTTCGCCGGCGGCGACGCGGTCACCGGTCCGGCCACCGTCGTGAAGGCCGTGAACGCCGGCAAGGAGGCTGCCGTCTCGATCGACCGGTACCTGAAGGGTGAGGACGTGGCGGCCGGCCGCGCGAATGACTGGGAGAAGG
>JACRCS010000981.1 GCA_016218905.1 Deltaproteobacteria bacterium | reverse complement strand
CCGGACCATCGGCGAGCGGTTGCGCTCGGACCAGGCCACGTTCACGGGTGCCTCGTAGCCCGGGACGAGCCGCTTGTAGGAGTTGACGAGCGGGTTCGTGACGGCCGCGATCGCCTTCGCGTGCTTCAGGATGCCGCCGATGTAATACATGGCGATCTTCGAGAGCTGGTACGGAGCCTTCGGGTCGAAGAAGGCGTTCTTCAGGCTCGCGCCGCTCCCGGTCATCAGCGACTGGTGGACGTGCATGCCGGAGCCGTTCACGCCGAAGATCGGCTTCGGCATGAAGGTCGCGTGGAGGCCGTGGTCCATCGCGACCTTCTTCACGATGAGCTTGAAGGTCGTCACCTTGTCGGCCGTCGAAACGGCGTCGCCGTACTTGAAGTCGATCTCGTGCTGGCCGGGGGCGACCTCGTGGTGCGCCGCCTCCACCTCGAAGCCCATCGCTTCGAGGGCGACGAAGATGTCGCGCCGGGCGTCCTCGCCGCGGTCGACCGGGGTCAGGTCGAAGTAGCCGCCCGAGTCGTGCGTGTCGACGATGGGGTCGCCGGCGGCATCGCGGCGGAAGAGAAAGAACTCCGCCTCGGGCCCCGTCATGAGGGTGTACCCGAGGTCCGTCGCCTTTTGCCGCTGCCGCTTCAACGTCTGGCGCGGGCAGCCCGCGAACGCCTTGCCGTCGGGCGTGATGATGTCGCAGACGAGGCGGGCCACCTTCCCGTTCGTGTGCGACCACGGGAAGATCCGGAAGGTGTCGAGGTCGGGCACGAGGCCCATGTCCGACTCCTCGATCCGCGTGAATCCCTCGATCGACGACCCGTCGAACTGGATCTCGCCGTCGAGCGCCTTCTCGAACTGCGAGCGGGGGACCTCGACGTTCTTGATGATCCCGAGGATGTCGGTGAACTTGAGGCGCAGGAACCTGACGCCTTCCTTGTCGCAGGTCTTCAGGATCTCGGCGGCCTTCATTCCCATCGCTCTCGCTCCTTGATCCCGGCGTCGGCCGGAATTGCGTGGAATCTGAGGCACAACTGCCGATTCGTCAAGCGATTTCTCGACGAAGTCTCCTTGAAATGCCGAAATCATGCAAATCGGAAAGACCACTCTGTTTTTATGAAGCGCTTGGTCGGTGGGGGATACTCCCGCCCATGACCGCTCCGAACCGCGAGAACGCCTGGGCCCTCCTGACCGAGCTCACCGCCTCCCAGGCGCTCCGCCGCCACGCCCTCGCCGTGGAGGCCTCGATGCGCCACCTCGCCCGAGCCTCGGGCGTGACGGACGAGCCGGGGGTCGAGCGCTGGGGCCTCGTCGGCCTCCTCCACGACTTCGATTACGAGAAGTACCCCACGGAGGCGGACCACGTCTTCCGCGGGATGGAGATCCTCCGCGAGCGCGCCTGGCCCGAGGAGCTGATCAAGGCGATCGGCGGGCACGCCTTCTACACGGGGATCCCCCGCGAGACCCCGATGGAGAAGGCGATCCTCGCGGCCGACGAGCTGACCGGCTTCGTCGGCGCCTGCGCGCTCGTGCGCCCCTCGAAGAAGATCGCCGACGTCCCGGTCGCGTCGGTCCTGAAGAGGCTCAAGGAGAAGTCCTTCGCCCAGAAGGTCGACCGCGAGTACGTGAGGCGCGGGGCCGAGGAGTGGGGGCGGCCGCTGCCGGAGCTCGTCGCCCTCGTCCTCGCCTCCCAGGTACCGATCGCGGCGGCGCTCGGCCTCGACGGCGCCCCCGCCCCCGACCTCCCGGACACGCCCTGTCCTCCCGCGCCGCCGGCGCCCTGAGCCCGTCCGCGCGCCGAGACCGCGCCCGCGGCGCTCCTCCCCGGAGGACCGCCGCTCCCGGACCGTTCGTCCCGCCGCTCCCGCCTCGACGCGCGGGACGCGCGGGCCGATACTCCGCCGGATGCGCGCCCTCCTGATCGAGAACGCCCTCGTCGCCGGGATGCGCTCGGCCGACGACCTGCAGCCGAACGGCGCCGTCTGGGCCGCGCAGGGTGTGATCCGTGCGCTCGGCGCGGCGGCTCGGGCCGCCGCGGCCGCCGCATCGTCCCGCGGCGAGACCTTCGAGCGGGTGGACGCCGAGGGGCTCTGGCTCTTTCCCGGATTCGTCCAGACCCACATCCACCTCTGCCAGACGCTCCTGAGGAACGGCCCCGACGACCTTCCGCTCCTCCCTTGGCTGGAGACGCACGTCTGGCCCGGCGAGGCGGCCCACGACGAGGAGACGCTCTTCCTTTCCGCGCGTTTGGGCCTCGCGGAGCTGGCCGCCGGGGGAACGACCACGATCCTCGACATGGGGACCGTTCGTCACACCGATGCCGTCTTCCGCGCGGCGGAAGCGTCGGGCCTTAGGGTCACGAGCGGGAACGCCCTCATGGACGACCCTTCGACGAACCCGCCCGAGCTCTTCGCGGAGACGGACGAGGCGCTCGCTGAGGGAGAGCAGCTCTACGCGCGCTGGCACGGCAGGGCGAACGGGCGGCTCCGCTTCGCCTGGTGCCCGCGCTTCGCGGTGTCGTGCACCGACCGGATCCTCCGCGAAGCGGCCTCCCGGGCACGTGCGCAGGGCGTCCTCGTCCACACCCACGCCTCCGAGAACCGAGACGAGATCGAGCTCGTGAGAAAACGGAGCGGGCGCGCGAACATCGAGCACCTGCGGGACGTGGGGATCGCGGGACGGGCGACCGTCCTCGCCCACGTCATCCACACGAACGAGGAGGAGCGGCGGCTACTCGCCGCGGACGGGACCGGCGTCGCGCACTGCCCGTCCTCGAACCTGAAGCTCGCCTCTGGCATCTGCCCCGTCCCCGACTACCTCTCGCGCGGCATCCGCGTGACGCTCGGGGCCGACGGCGCCCCCTGCAACGACCGGCTCGACCCCTTCTCGGAGATGCGTCACGCCGCGCTGCTGCAGAAGGTCGCCGCGG
>JACRCS010000964.1 GCA_016218905.1 Deltaproteobacteria bacterium | reverse complement strand
GACAGTCTGTCGGACGTCCAGGGAAGCGGGATACTGCAGGTCACACTCGGTTACACGGGGACGTGGACCCGCGGGGGGGAGATCCATGGGCTCCAGCTCACCGCCCTCTTGCGGCCGGTTTCGTGGGTGCTCGCCTCCGCGGGGGCGTCAGCGCTCAGGATCCGGGGCCAGGAGACCTACGTCGACGAAGTCCTGGTCGACGACGTCCCCACCCCGCGGGAGACCACGTTCACCCACCGCAACAGCGGACTCGGAGACGTCACGCTGTGGGCCTGGGCGGAACTCGCCCATTTCGTGGCGCCGGACCCGGGCGAGGGCACTCAGCCCCGGGACTCCAAGGAAGCCGCGTCCGGGCCGGCCCTCGGGTTCCCCTCGCTCTTCGTCGGGCTCGGCGTCAAACTCCCGACCGGCAGGGCCGACGAATGGGACCCGGAGAAACTGGCCTGGGACCGCTCAAAGGCCATTTCCGGCGAGTCGAGTTCGTCGGACGGGGTGCTGTCGCCGCGCTTTCAGCTCGGCACCGGCACCACTGATTTGCTGGCCGGAATCCTCGCCGTTCAGAAGATCGGCGATCTCGCGTTCAGCGCCAGCGGGAGCCTCCAGATTCCAGGCGGCGCAAACGAAGTCGGCTACGAGAGGTCGCCGAAGGCATCATGGTCCGCGTCGGTCCGGTGGGTGCTCCATTCGTACCCCGGCGGACGCGAAATCTCGGTACGCGCGGGACTGAGCGGCGTGCTGGCACGCGCCCGGGACATCGATCATTCGGAGAACACCCGTCTTCTTGGATCGCAGGAAAAAGGGCTGGTTGACGGATCCAACGCCGACTTCGTGTTCGCGGACCTCGCTGCCAACTGGGACTTCCGCGGGCCCTTTACGGTCGGGATCGCGGCGCGGCTCCCGGTCGGTTCCGGAGCGCAGGCGTCGGAGAACTCCTTCAGGTTCCAGCTCGGGTTCAGCCTGGGCGGGAAGTTCTGAACCGGCCGGCCGTCATGCAAGGCCGAGAGCCGCGAGCGTGCCTTCCTCGACCCTGGCCAGGTCGCGCGCGGGGAGCTTCCCGAGTCTGTCGCTGATCTTCTCGCGGTCGATCGAGGATGCGAGGTTCGCGCATTTGCGTTCCTGCAGCCACCAGCGAATGGCCTCGCGCGCGGCACGCGTCGCGGGCATGCTCGACCGCCGCGCCTCATGGCGCGGGGAGTCGTAGAGAGGAGCGGGGAGCGGCACGTGGATGCTTCGCGTCGAACTTGCCATGTGGTCCTCCACGAAGGGCATGCGCCTGCCGCGCGTCAGAGCGACCTGCCGGGGTGGTAAAATGGCTCTGCACTCGCCCGCGGCGCAAATTGATGGTTGCCCCTGACGCCCCTGGGAGGAAACGGCATGCGCACATCGATCGCCGCCATAGTCCTGCTCCTCGCCTCGGCCGCAGCAGCGCAGGCCCCGAGCGCACATTCGCCGGAGTCTGACCCGCCGGAGAAGGTGGCCGAGCTGTTCTTGAAGGCACTCAACTGCGGCGCCGACTCGCTCAAAGCTGTGCTGCCGTTCGTCACCGCCAAGGCCAGGAAGTTCTTCGAGGACGCGGACAAGGACCGCGAGAAGGTCGGGACGTCCGAGGGACCCGATGAGGTGACCGGCATCGAGATAGTGGAGACGATGATCCAGAACGGCGAGGCGACCGTCAGGGCATCCGTATCGACTTGCGACGCCGGGACCACAGTGAAGGAAGAGATGACCCTGGTGATGAGGAAGGAGAACGGAGCGTGGCGGGTTTTCAAGTTCGGGAGAAGCGGGATGGAGTTTGACCTCGAACGGCTCCGCGAGGACGGCTTGCCCCGTATCCCCTCAGACATTGCGACCGCGGAACGCGTCCGGGAACTTGAGAAGAGAATCGCCGCGTACCGTGCGCGAACCGGCGAGTATCCGGCATCCAGTCGCGTGTCGAGCTCCGCTCCGAGCGGTTCGAACGGGATCAACGAGGGCGTCGAACAGCTGGCGCTCGCGCTTAGAGCGGAGCTCGAGGGCAAGGCGGACGGCATCTTCTCAGCGGAGTGGCTGTCCGACACCGACGCGGACGCATCCCCCCGGGCCCGGGAGGAAAGTGGAGCGGGCGCTGAGCCCCAGCAGGAGTTCTGCGACGCATGGGGTAACCCGCTCGTTTACATCCACCACCGCGACTACGGAAAGACCTTCAGGTACATGGACTCCGAGGGAGGGCAGTTCGAGGTAGAGGCCCGTATGAGCGCCTGGCCCGACGAGTTCTGCTGTCCGCGTTCATATCAGCTCTGGTCTCTGGGCATGGATCTCGCCAACCAGAACGGCGACGGAGACGACATTCCCAACTGGAAGAGGACGGGCCAGGCAGTCAAGTTCGACTCATGGGCACTGCCCGAGTACGAGCGCATGATCAAGGCGGTCAAGGACGCCCGAACGCTCTCGTACACCAGCAAGGTCAGCTGGGACAACGCGATCGGCAGCGGATTCAGGATGCCCCGGGTCTCCTACTCCGCCTGGCTGTCGAAGCCGAACTACTTCCGGATAGAGGCCGTCGGCGACAACGGCAAACTCGAGGCGACAATCGTCGGGACCGGGGAGGAGGCGTTCACGTTCTGGCCCGGAGACCGGCCGCGGCTTCGCGACCAGGACGAGAAGGCCTACAGGGCGACCCGGAAGATGGTCTACATGAAGGAGAGGGCGCCTCCCGGCTATCACTCCATCGGACACCTCATGGCCGGATCCGGAGCCTTTGTCGGGATGCCCGTTATCAACCCGAGCTTGTTCCATGGTTGCGAGAGTTCCCTGGACCGGTACTTCGACGGTGTCAGATTCATCGGCCAGAAGGACATTGACGGGGAGCCCTGTATCGGGATCGAGGCCAGCTACCAGAACCGCCTGCGACTGTACTACTACTGGATCGCGAAGAAAGACAGCCTCCCCAGACTTCTGCGCAGTGTTTACCGCGGACAGACCGACTCCGGGGTCCGCGAGAAGTGGATCGGCCTGGCGGTGAACGCCGGAATCCCCGCTGAGAAGTTCAAGTGGACTCCGCCTGAAGGCTGGAAGGAATGGGAGCCTGAACCATACAGCGAGAAAGTCATCGAGCCTGGGGCCGATGCGCCTGACTTCGATCTGGAGACGCTGGACGGCGGAAGGCTCAAACTCTCGTCGCTCAAGGGCAAAGTCGTGTGGCTGTACATCTGGGGGATCGGCTGACCCGCGTGCTGGGAGGAGATGCGGCATCTCCAGGAGTTCCAGGACCGGCACGCCGGGCGAGGCCTGATCGTCGTCGGCTTGAACACTCACGACAGGAAGGATCTGGTGCTGTCGTTCCTCTCGCAGCACGGCCTCAAGTTCCCCATGATCCTCGACATGTCCGTCAACGCGCAGATGGTTGTGGACAAGTACGGTTCCGCGGCCATCCCGCTGCACTGCATCATCGGCACTGACGGCAAGGTCGTGGATGCGTGGTACGGGTACGAGGAGGGCCATGCCCAGGCAAAGAGGGCCCTGGCCAGGTGCGGGATCCCAGGTTGACGCGGGGCTTCGAGCTATGACATCCCTATCGCTGCCAGCGTGCCTTCCTCGACCCTGGCCAGGTCGCGCGAGGCGAGTTTCCCGAGCTTCTCTCTTATCTTCTCGCGATCGATCGTCGTGATCTGATGGCACAGCGCCACACTTGCCTTTCGCAAGCCGCCGGCGCCGGCAGGCAAGGGCACGGCTGTCGGCCCCCTCGAGGCCTGACCTGCCGAAGTGGAGAATGGGACCACTATCACCGAGCGCCACCCCGGCGTCCGGTTGAAGGCGTCGTGTGAAATGACGAGGACCGGACGGCGCCCGCGCTGTTCCGATCCGGACCTCGGAGAGAGGTCCGCCAGGACGATTTCGCCTCGCCTGATGTCCACCTACTCCTCCTCGATGCACTCCAGCCCGGCCTTCTCCAACGACTCGTCCAGGTCATCCAGCGACCCCGCAGCCCGCCGCGCGTAACGGGCGATCGATGAGGCCAGGTTCGCCCGTTTGCGTTCCTGCAGCCACCAGCGAATGGCCTCGCGCGCGGCGCGCGTCGCGGGGATGCTCGACCGCCGCGCCTCCTTGCGCAGGGAGTCGTAGAGAGGAGCGGGGAGCGGCACGTGAAGGCTTCGCGTCGTACTTGCCATGTGGCCCTCCTGGTCGGATAGCAT
>JACRCS010000973.1 GCA_016218905.1 Deltaproteobacteria bacterium | reverse complement strand
GGTACCTCGAATTGGACAGCGCGTTTCAGAAGCAGGACGAGAGGGCGACAGAGATCGTCCGCGGACGCGCCGACAAGCTTCGGGAGGCGTACCTCCAGGAGGTCGGCCTGGGCGACGTTCTCGTCTACTCCGATGCGTTTCGGGCGGTCATCGAGCTGGCCGAGAAGTTCAGCTCGGATCGCTCCCTCCCCGTCCTGATCGACGGGGAGAGCGGAACGGGTAAAGATGTCATCGCCCGCTACATCCACTACTTCTCCCAAGGAATGACCGTAACGCCCTTTGTTGCGATCAACTGCGGCGCTGTCGCCCCGGGACTCTTCGAGGCGGAGCTCTTCGGGCACGAGGCGGGCGCCTTCACGGGCGCCACTGCGTCCGGACGAGAGGGGAAGCTGGAGGCGGCCCAGGGCGGGACCGTGTTCCTGGACGAGATCGGGGAGATGCCGGCGGAACTCCAAGTGAAGCTCCTCCGGGTTCTGGAGTCACGGAGGCTCTACCGCGTCGGCGGAGTGAAGGAGATACCGATCGACGTCCGAATCATCGCCGCCACGAACAAGGACCTCAGCAAGGAGGTCCAGGAGGACCGCTTCCGGCTCGACCTCTACTATCGTCTGAACGTGGCCCACCTTCGCATCCCTCCCCTAAGGGAGCGCAGGGAGGACATCCTCCCTCTGGCGTTGAAGTTCGCCGCTTCAGCGTCGGCCCGCCGTGGAAGGCCCTTCGGGGGCTTCTCATCCGCCGGGGAACGTTACCTGAGTTCGCTGCCGTGGCCGGGCAATGTGCGTCAGCTGAAGAACGCCATGGAGAGGCTGGCGCTGCTGGGCCCATGGGACTGCGTCGACGAGGAGGCGCTCTCGTTCATCGAGCGGTTCGGGTTGGAAAGAGTCCGTCCTTGCGAGGGCGGATTCGTGCTCGGCCGGGACGCTTTCGATCTTCCCGAAGAGGGCTTCGATTTGGACGATCTGGTCAAGAGGATCGTGAGCAGGGCCTTGGAGAAGAATCACGGCAACCAGACAGCCACTGCATCGTTCCTCCGACTCTCGCGACGTGTCCTGCAAGGGAAGCTGCAAAAACGCTCAGGCAGCGCGGCTTGACCGAGCCGCAACAGGGCCGTCGATCCGCAACCGACGCCGCGGGCACGAGTTGGCCGTTCCTCCATCACTCTCCCTTCCTCCGTTTCCCGACATCCGAGAAGCAGTAGCGTGTCTCCTTCGGCGTCCGCGTCGCGAACTGAATCGTGCAGCTTTGCCGGTCCGGTGCCCGCAACGGGGCACGAATCTTCAGGCAAAACCGAGCGATGCCGGGTGAATGGGCGAGATCAGCCGATACCTACGCACGGCACAGCCATTGCTCTTCCCACAGGACAGCTGAAATCGTCCGTTCGGAGGTCAAGTGATGGTTGTGCTTCTCGGGGGAGCCCTGCTGGCGGGTGTCTGCGTAGGATTCATAGGGGCAGGAGGGGGGATCCTGGCAGTGCCGCTGCTCACCTATGGGGCGCGGCTGTCTCCGCACACCGCCACGAGCGCCTCTCTAGTGTTGGTCGGGGCCTCCGCTGCGGTTTCGAGCGTTCCCTATGCACGCGGGGGGCACATCGACTGGAGGCGCGGTTCCATCTTGGCCTTTTCGGGAATGGTGGGATCGTGGATCGGGGCGATGTTGTCGCCCTGGCTCCCTGACCGACTGGTCCTGATTTCCCTTGCCCTACTGATGCTTGCATCGGGCAGTGCGATGCTGGGGGGACGGCAGCCCTTGGCGCGAGTTTCGCCGGACGGGGGGATCGGTGGCGGAGATCGGTTCTTCAAGGCGGCCGGTTCGGGTCTCGGAATCGGGGTGATCACGGGCGCCCTGGGCGCTGGCGGGGGGTTCCTGATCGTGCCGACGCTGCATCGCTTTCTTGGCCTGTCCATGCGGGCGGCGGTCGGTACATCCGTCATGGTGATCACAGCCAACTGTGCGATGGCGCTGACTTGGAAGGCCCGGCACCTGCACGCGCTCTGGACGGGGCCCGTCACGGCGGCGACGGCGATAGCTCTTTGCGCCGCCTTCGCATCGAGTCGCCTCAGTCATCGGGTATCACAGCCGGCTCTCAAGCGACTCTTCGCCGTCTTCGTCCTCGCGTTAGGTGCCGCCATCCTGTTCAAGGAAAACTTGCCCGCGCCATGACCCTCTTCGGATCCTCTCTCCTCGCTGCCCGGGAAATCTTGCGGGCTAGTGTCCCGTTCGGGAAGTTCGTTCCTACTATTTCTGCGGGCCTGCACCATGACGGCCAGGGAGAGGAGCAGCCAGAAAAGGCTGCTCGCTCGGTCGGCCCAACGGCTCATTTCTTCTGTCCTCCTTCCCGCGGGATCTTCAACTCCTCGACCATCTCTCCGATGCTCACATAGGAGTCGCGCAGGAACTTCAGCGTGTCCGCGGAGTTTCGATACGAAACCTCCACCTCCATCTTGTGAAAGGCTTGCTGGACCTCGGGATCGGCGAGGGCCTTCCGGAAGGCCCCGTCGAGCTTGGTCACGATTTCAGGAGGGGTGCCCTTCGGAGCCGCGATCAGGAAGACGGTGGCGCTGTTGTAGTTGTATCCGAGCTCAATGGCAGTTGGTACTTTTGGGAAAGCCGCCATCCGCCTCTCACCGTGGGTCACCAGCAGGCGGATGGACCCGTCCTTGATATAGGGGGTCCACTCCGTCGAGCCCTCCCGGCTGCCACTTCTCCGGTGGACCCCGGCGGCCAGTGCCTCGAGCCCGAGACCGGCATCACAGACGAGCGTGATTTCAGGGGTACGAGGCGGGCCCATGTCTTTCGGATCCGCGTTGAGATGGATGAACTTCGTCTGCTCGGACGACCAGGACGCCGAGGGGGTGAGGCTCTCGACGAAACGGCTCCCGACCACGAGCACTACATCCGCGAGCGGCAGAACGGCGCGGCCACCGAGGGCCCCGAGCGCGAGCGGGTGGTCATCGGAGAGCGCACCCCGGCCATTCTCCGTCATGACGACCGGAGTCTGCAGCTTCTCCGCCAGGCGCCGAAGCGCGTCAAAAGCCCCGCCGCGATCACGCCTCCCCCGACGACGATTACCGGGTATGAAGCGCGGTCCAGGAGTTCCGCTGCGCGGAGAAGGGTGCCCGAATCGGGGGGGACCCGTCCGTCTTGTCCAGAAGACGGCGGGAAGAGGTCCACGTCTCCCTCGGCAGCGAGAATGTCCGGTGGGATCTCCAGGCCCACCGGACGCGGGCGGCCGCTCCGGAGCTCCGACACTGCCTTCCTAACGAGCCCCGGGATCTCTGCCGGGGAGCGTGCCATCGCGCTCCACTTCGTGACGGATGCCAGGGTCTCCGACTGGTTGGGCACTTCATGGAGAAGGCCGAATCCGCGTCCGATGCCCCCGGAGTGGATCTGCGCGGCGATGCAGAAAACACGAGAGTTGCACCCGTAAGCGGTCGCGAGGCCGGCGGTGGCGTTGAGCAGACCGGGCCCAGGGACCACCATGCACACGCCGATCTTCCCTGTGGATCGGGCGTACCCGTCCGCCATGTACGACGTGGCCTGTTCGTGGCGGGGAACCGTCAGGGCCACTTTGCCCTCGAGACGGCGGAGGCCTTCGGTGGCGTGGTCGAGTTGGACCCCGGGAATCAGGAACACCCGGTCGATTCCTTCCGTCGCGAGTTGCCTCGCCAGGACTTCTCCGCCCGTCATGGTAGCCATGGTCACTCGGCTCCTACCTGCTCCCGAGAGAGCAGTGTCGGCGACGATCAACCTACCGACTTACGTCTTCATGCTCATTGCGGCCGGATGCTGCTTAGCGCAGAGCATCGTGCTGGCCCTCGACGCTTTTAGAGTCTCAAGGGGATGCCATGAGTGAAGCGCTGGTCGGAATCGCCGCCCTGCTCATTCTCCTCATCTGGTCCGCCGCCGGCATCTTCTCTAGTTGTCCCGTTCGGGAAGTTCTTCCTGCTATTCAGCCCCTGCGTTGGTCGAACGGCGCTGATTCGCCGCCGTTCGTCCTGCTGGTTGCGATGTACGAACTAACCGCACGGGACACTAGCCGTCGGAACCGGTGTTCTCGCTTCTCAGGTACGTTATGCTCGACGCGCCGGCGAGGAGGGGTTTGCTTGAAATCAACCCACAACTCGGTTTAACTTGTGGGGTCCTCGGCAAGCGCCACCGGCGGCAACGCCTTTGGGTCCCGGCACATCTTTTTTTGCCGATCAGCAAGAATCCGGAGAATTGCTCTTCCCACGTCCAGCTAACATGAATAGCGTATGCATACGCAACACAGCCCCACCCGTAATCTCCTCGACGACGCCAAGACCGCCGGACTCGCCTGCGCCGTCGAGACCCTCTCCGACTCCGTCGGCTACGCCAGCGAAAACCCACCTGACGAAAGGAAGCTCGAGCGATGAGACGGTTCCACTCCCCCGCCGCGAAGCGAAAAAGCGCCGCCAAGAAGGCCAGGCTGATCCACCTCGCCGAGCATCTCCAGGGCGCCCAGGTCCCGCGAAGGCCGCCCGTGACCCAGCCCGAGGAGGAGCACGCCTGTGAGTTCTGCGGGCGCCCCCTTCGCTCCCAGCGCTCCATCGAGCGGGGAGCGGGCGACGCCTGCGCCCTGAGAGCCTATGAGGAGCAGCGCTTGGAAGCGCTGAAGATGGACCGAGATGCCCGAAGGAGAACCGTCAACGGCCAAGGAGGAGCCCGATGACACCGCCATCGACCTGAACCGCACGTCCGCCGCCCAGAACCCGGTTAACCCGATGGAGCTCTCCGAGCAGTGGAGCAGCCGGCCGGACGACCAGTGCGAGCGAAACAAGTGGGCCGAGGAGGCCCGGGCCTACAACGAGCTGATCGCGAGTTGGCACGCCATCGCCGAGGAGAGCCGGAGGACGGTGCCGAGCGGCGGACAGATGGAGCTGTTCTCATGAAGACGATATCTGACATCCACCTTCATCCGAAGGATCGCGCTGCGATCGCGGCGGCGGTTCGCCTGCTTCGGGAGAGATTCCCGGTCCAGAGCGTGACGCTCTTCGGATCGAAGGCGACCGGCCGCGATGACGCCGAGTCGGACATCGACTTGCTCGTCCTCACCTCCCGAAAGCTGACGTGGAGGGAACGCGACGCGGTCACCGACGCTCTCTTCGACGTGGAGTTGGCCCACGACGTGGTGATCAGCACGCTCGTCCTCACTGCGGAGGAGTGGGAAGCCGGACCCTATCGGGTGCTGCCCATCCGGGCCGAGATCGAGCGCCAGGGGGTCGCCGCATGACCCGGGGAGGTGCGACGTTCCTGCCTTTCATACCTTTTGGCGGCACTCGGCCTAAAGCGCCTCGACCGGCGCGCCGAGTGCCCGAGCACGCGTGGCGAAGGCGAGGTCGAAGGTGAAGAAGGCGTCGGCCGAGGGGGTGGAGGAGAGGTGGAGCGCGTCCGCGAAGTCGAGACCCTGCGCATAGTGCTCGAGCGCGACGGCGACCTGCTCGGGGGTTTCCGCGTGAACGTTCGGGAGTCCAAGCACGTGGAGAAGAGCCTTCCGGATCGACTCGCCCGGCAGTCGATAGACGGCACGCAGCACCCAGGCAAGCTCCAGCAGAACTGTTTTCGGGACGAACACCTCGTCGTCCCCCGCCAGCAGCTCGGCGGCCCGGCGGGCCTGCGCGGGGTCGTCGTTGGTCACGTAGCGCACCAGAACGTTCGTATCCACCGAGATCATTTCTTCGCCTCCGTCTGCCAGGTCTCGCGCAGTTCGGCGGCGATGCCTTCCTCCATCTCCTCCAAGGTCTTCGCGGGTCCGCTGTAGCCAGCACACCCGAGCCCTTCCTCCACACGGGTCGGCGGGAAGGGCTTGCGGGGTTTCAGGAGCAGCCCGGCCGCGGTATCCTCCACGATGAACTCCGTGCCCGCGGTCCAGTGGTGGCCTTCGCGGATCGCCTTCGGGATGATGACCTGCCCCTTG
>JACRCS010000972.1 GCA_016218905.1 Deltaproteobacteria bacterium | reverse complement strand
GGCCTGGGAGAAGACGCGTCGCACGTGTGGGATGGCCTGATCCCGGTCCTCGCCGCGCGCTATCACGTCGTGGCGTTCGATCTTCCCGGGTTCGGGCGCTCCTCGAAGCCGGACGCCCTTTATTCCCCGGCGGCAGAGGCCGCGTTCGTCCAGTGGGTCGTCGACCGGACGGTCAGCGGTCGGTTCGCCGTGGTGGGACACTCCCTCGGCGGAGCGGTTGCCCTGCACTTCGCGGCCGGGCAGCCCCCAGGCCTTGATCGACTGATTCTGGTCGATGTAGCCGGGGTGCTCCATCGGCTGGCTCTCACCCGCGACCTCCTGACCCCGAGCCTGACCGATCGGATGCCCTGGGCGCCCTCCGCTCCCCTGCAGGCCCTGGAGAATCTCGTCCGGTCGGCAGTGGAGATGATGCCGACCGTCTCGGTCGACCTCGGTTCCCTCCTCAAGACCCCTTACCTGCGACAGAAGATCCTGGGCGGCGATCCCACCAAGATCGCCGCCCTGGCCCTCGCGGAGGATGACATGAGCGCCATCCTCCGCCGGGTCCGCGCGCCCACGCTGGTGCTCTGGGGAGCCGACGACAAGGTGGCCTCGGTGCGGACCGCCACCCTGCTCGCCACGACCCTGTCCAATTCCCGGCTCGTACTCCTCCCGGGGGCAGGCCACGAGCCCATGCGCGAGCAGCCCCGACGCTTCAACCAGGCCGTGCTCGACTGGCTTCGAGCCGACACTACCCCCAAAGCGGTTCCCGAAGGGCTGCCCCCTTCAGGATCCCGTGTCGGCACCTGTGATGGTCAGCAAGGCGTCGCCTTCACCGGTGACTACCGGCGCATCGAAGTGAAAGGGTGCACGGGCGTCAGGATCTCCGAGGTCTCTGCCCAGCGCATCGAGATCACCGGCTCGACGGTGCAGATGGAGAACTGCCGGGTCCGTGGAGAGGAAACGGGGATGCTCGTAAGGAACGCGGTCGTCGAGGCCACCGGCGTGACCATTGAGGCTGCGGACGCGGTGGTGACGTCCGACAGCCGCCTAGACCTGGCCGGAGTGGAACTGATCGGACGGAGAAACGCGATTCGCGCCGAGAAGCCCTCGACCATCCTGTTCTCGGTGAGCCGCGCGACGAGCCCCCACACGAGTGGCTATCTGCACGGGGTGCGAGAAGTTTCCGCCGAGCACCCGCTCTGAGCGGGGTCGCGGGTTCAGGCCTTCCACCGGGCCGACGTTCGATGGAGACCTCTGCTCAGGTACGCTGCGGGGGGCAGCGAAACGAGGCTCGCCATCGACCCGAGCTCGAATGTCGCATGCTCCGCGCAGGGTCTGCCCTGCCCGCCGCCTCGCCCGCTCCGTGCGTCGGCATGAACTGGAGCCCTCGCGATCAGGGATGCGGACCCGCCGTCGCCGGGCAGTGTCGTGCCCCTCCGGCGTGTTCTTGGAGCCACCGAACGGTCGCGAGGTCCGCGGGCGCAAAGGAGTACTCGGCGAACTCCTCGGGCAGGACCCATCGGACCTCTTCGTGGTCGCGAACCTCAATGTCGCCAAGTTGTACTGTCGCCCGGTAGCTCAGGAGCTCGATGGTGACGTGCGGATACCGGTGGACGTGATGGACCAGGAAGTCGCCGATTTCCGCGGTGACCCCGAGTTCCTCGCGGAGTTCGCGCGCCAGGCACACGCGGGGATCTTCTCCCTCCTCGATCTTGCCTCCCGGAAACTCCCAGTACCCGGCCAGAGGGTCGCCGACCGGCCGTTTCGCAATCAGGATCCGGCCGCCGCTCTCAAGCACGGCCGCTGTCACTCGAACCATGCGCCTCCACTTCACCTCACCGTCCGCACTCTGGCGGAAGGAAACCGGCCGAGTCTGGCCCCACCGGAAAGTCCCCTCCGGCCCGCACCCCCACGTCTCCCCCCTGGACGACCCGTAAAGCCATCTTCCCGTGCCGGTCACGCCTCGATCGCCCAAGAAACGAACAGGGGTGAGGCCGCGAAACCTAATACCATACTCTGCCCAGAAGGGGTGACTCAGATTTGCATTGCGCCTGCGGTTGCTAGGGGTGTCAGCAACGCCCCTCCGCCCCCCTCGCGGGAACCTCCCCCCCTGGGAGTCACCGGGGTGGGGGTTGGGGCATGCCAGCGACGAGGACAAGGAGGGTGCAATCTCGGGCGGGGAGGCGGAGCTGGTCGGGGAACCCCGGAGGAACCCCGCCCAGCAGAAGGAATGGAGGAACCCCGCGGGGAACCCCGAGGCCCAAGAAAGCGAAAAGGGCTACAGGCCGAAACCTGTAACCCCTTGATATTCCTGGAGCCGAGAGCCAGACTCGAACTGGCGACCTACTGATTACGAATCAGTTGCTCTACCGACTGAGCTATCCCGGCGCGGGAGAAGACCGAGGTTATAGCAAACGGAACGGCCGGGTGTAAAGGCGAAATCCGGCTATCCCCGGAGTGCCAGGCTGACGAGGTCGGCCAGGGTGGCGAGCGTCTCGATGTCGTCGTCGTGAAACGGCTCCTCTCCCTCGTTTCGGTCGGCGTAGAGCACTCCGATGGTCTCCGCGTCCTTCAGGATGGGAAGGACGGCAAAGCAGGGAGCATCGAACGTGCGCGCCTCCCGGGCGCTCAGGAGTCGGGAGAAGTATGGCATGCGCGCATCGAAGGCGTGCACCGCCTGCCCGGC
>JACRCS010000088.1 GCA_016218905.1 Deltaproteobacteria bacterium | reverse complement strand
CGTCCACCCGGCGGGCGTCCACCGCTTCCTGACAGGTTGCCGTCGGAGCCCGAACGATGATGTCGAAGGACTCCTGCCAACCCTCGTCGTACCACCCGAAGTCGAAGGAAGGAGACGGAAGGAGGACGTGGACGTCGCTCAGGTCTCCGATGCGCGCCGCGAGCGCCAGTCCGACGGCGAAGGCCTCCCTGCCCGAGGTGAACGCGACCCGGTCGCCGGACTTGACCATCTCGGCCGCCTCTTCGGCCGAGATGAATCTCCGTTCGTACTCCTCGCGCCAGCCGCTCATCGCATCTCCTTGCCGGTACCTTTTCGGGCCCCGAAACGTCCTCGCTCTCTCAGGACTCGAGTACGACGGCCTTTTCTTCTGCCAGCGCGCTGATCTGCTCCTCAGCGTACCCGAGCAGGCCGCCCAGGATCTCCTTCGAGTGCTGCCCGAACCGAGGGGGCGCCGGGAGGGTCTCCTTCACGCCGGGGTTCAACGGGCTCCCCATCGTCTGGAACACCCCGCCCGTGGGAGCTTGGACGTTGACGATCATCCCGGTCTTCGCCGCATCCATCACGGCATCGTGCATGGTACTGACCCGGGCGCAGGGGATGTCGACCGCCGCGAGCAGCGGCAGCCACTCCGCGGTCGTCTTGGCGCGGAAGAGAGGCTCGACGATCCTCTCCGCCTCCAGCCTCACCTCGGGCGTGATCCTCTTCTCGTAGGAGCCGAAACGCGGGTCGAACCCGGCTTCGGGCACGCCGAGCACCTCGCAGAGGGCCTGCCACTTGTCCTGGCCCCTGCCCGCGGTGACCGCGATGTGGCCGTCGGCCGTCTCGTAGGCCCGGTACTCGGCCCGCTTGCGCGTCTGCTCGTAGGGGAGCACCCGGCCTGCCCTGCCGCGCAAGTCGAAGTCCACGACCTCCCGCGAGTAGCTGAAGAGGAGGTTGTTGACCATGGAGACGTCGACCTGGCGCCCCTTGCCCGTCTTGAGGCGCCCGATGTACGCCGCCAGAATGCCCAGGGCGGCCATGATTCCGCCTCGCTCGTCGGCCACGAGGATGCCGGTCGGAATCGGTACCTTGCCCTCTCCCCCGGTGACGCTCATCACGCCCGACACGGCCTGAATGACCATGTCGTACGCCGGCCTCTCCACGTCCTCCCCGGCGAGGCCGTAACCGCTGATGTTGCAGCAGATGATCCGGGGATTGACCCGGGAGAGGGTCTCGTAGCCGAAGCCCAGCTTCCTGACTACCGAAGGCGGGCTGTTCGTCAGCAACACGTCCGCCTTCCGCACCAGGTCCTCGAAGACCTGTTTCCCCTGCGGCAGAGTCACGTCCAGGCCGACGCTCTTCTTCCCCCGGTTGGCCGCCAGAAAGACCGGGTCGTCCCGGCGGGCGGCGCGCACCTCCAGGGGACGCTTCCAGACGGGCGGCTCCAGCTTGATGACCTGGGCTCCGAAGTCGGAGAGGAGCAGCCCGCCCGTCGGTCCCGACCAGGCGTCCGCGATCTCGAGGACGATCATCTCGTCGAACATCAGGCATCCGTCCTTTTCAGTGGGATCGCCGGGTCGCTATCTCGAGGGCAGGGCGACCACCGCGGTGCCGCGCGTGGTGATCTCGCCCTTCTGGTTCTCGCCCCAGAACTCACAGTCGACGAGGTGCTCGTCGCCCTCGGTGCGCTTGCCCGTCACCTTGCCCTTGATCCAAGTGGTGTCTCCCACCAGGTTCGGCCTGCGCAGTTGAACCGTGATCGCCTTCAGGAACCCGTCGTCGCCCATCCAGTCGGTCATGAAGTGACCGCACCAGGAGGCCCGCTGAGCGCCGATATCGTACAGGCCTGGCAAACCGCTCCGCCTGGCGAGGTCCACGTCCCAGTGGGAGCACTCCGGTAGGTCGGGGACGTTGGTGTCGGGATTCACGATCCGGGCCCCGGGGTGGGAGTGCATGTAGAGGTGCGCGATGCGGTCGGTCTTGCAGAGCGGCGACCCCCACCCCATGAGCCAGGCGACCATGCTCGTCACCGTCAGGGGGCCCTTGAGGATGGGCGCCATCTCTTCCCCGACCTCGGTGTCCTGCCAATACCTCGGTTCGGCGCCGCGCCGCTTCTCGTTCAGGTAGCCCTCGGTGATGGCCTCCATCTGCTCCGGGGTGTAGCGGATGTTCGCATCCACCTTGTCGTACTTCTTCTGTTCCCGCGCCGCGTGCCTCTCGAACCGAAGCCCCGTGTTCCAGTACCTGGCCACGACCTCGCCGCGCTGATTCACAAAGGTGTTGAGCAGCGTCTGGTCGACCATGCGGCCCGAGAAGCGGCCCTGCTTCTCCTCCACGGTGACGAGCTTGCCGGTCCCCTTCACGCAGTCCCCGACGCGGACGGGCTGATACCACTCCCACTTGTCCTGCGCCCACATGCAGAAGACGCCGGGCAGGCCCCCGCCGGGCGCCCCGCCCGCGGGCATGACAAAGGAGTGCAGGAAGTGCGGCGGCGCGATGATGCCGCCCCAACGCGTCCTCTTCGCGTACTCCTCGTCCCGCCAGAGCGGGTTGTCGTCGCCGACGCCTTCGGCGAAGTGCCAGATCGCGTCCTTCGACGCCTCCTCGTTCCACGCCTGGCAAGGGCGCTCCACGCCGATCCGGCTCCTCAGCTCCGCCAGTCCCTCATCGGTGATGCGGCCGTCGCCAACGTTCTTGGTCATCTCCTGATCCTTCGGTCAGATGATTCCTTCGGCCTGCAGCTCGGCGAGCTCGGCTTTCGAATAACCAAGCAGCCCGCAGTAGATTTCCTCGTTGTCCTGCCCGACCATCGGGGCGGCGGACTCGACCCTGCCCGGAGTCTTGGAGAACTTGATCGGTATCCCGGGTGCCACGAACCTCTTTCCCGGGAACTGCCCGCCCGGGTAGTCGAGCTCGACGATCATCTCCCGCGCCCGGAAGTGCGGGTCGGCGGCGACCTGCGGGCCGTCGTAGACGGGCCCGTGGGGGACCCGAGCCTTTTCCAGCAGCGGTTGGACCTCGGCGTTCGTCTTCGTGCTCATCCACTCCTGAATGAGCGGGTCGAGGGCGGCCCGGTTCTCGTAGCGCAGGTCGTCGGTTTCGAAGCGCGGGTCGGTGATCAGGTCCTCCCGGCCGATCATCCGGCAGAAGCGCTTCCAGATCGCCTGCACCGTGGCGATGAACATCCAGCCGTCCTTCGTCCGGTACGCGTTCTGGCTGGCGTACGGGCTCTGGTTGCCCATCTGCTGCCGGACGACGCCCCGGACCAGGTAGTCCACGAACACCCGGCAGGCCACGGCCAGCGCCGAGTCGATCATGGCCACCTCGACCATCTGCCCTTCCCCGGTCTTGTCCCGGTGGTGGAGCGCTGCCAGGGCGCCCACCGTCGCGTTGGTCGGAGTCACGAAGTCCACCCACGGGGAGCCGTCCCGGGTGGGGGGCGTGCCCGGGTAGCCCGTGATGCTCATCGTGCCGCTCATGGCCTTGACGATGGGGTCGAAGGCGAGCCGCTGGGAGTACGGGCCGCTGTTGCCGAAGCCGGAGACCGAGACGTAGATGATGTCGGACCGCATCTCCTTCAGGACGTCGTAGTTGATCCCCATGATCTCGCCGCCGCCGGGGCTGAAGTTCTCCAGGACGATGTCCGACGCCTGGACGAGCCGGCGCAGGAGTTCCCTGCCCCTGGGATGGCGGAGGTCGAGGGTGATCGCCTTCTT
>JACRCS010000977.1 GCA_016218905.1 Deltaproteobacteria bacterium | reverse complement strand
TCGATCCTTCCGACGAGTCGCTGCGCAGGGAAGTCGACGGCTGGCACACGATGGCCGGTCCGCTCGGCGACGACCTCGTTCCGACGATGTCCGCTCTCCCCTGGTACCCGCACGAGCCCTGGACTCACGTCGCTCCAGACTTCTTCCAGCTCTTCGAGCACGTGAGCTTCGAAGGACGCCGCGTCGTCGACCTCGGAGCCGGTCGAACCTGGGCCTCACGCTTCCTCGCGACCGTCGGCCGAGCGGGCGAGGTCGTCGCGGTCGACGTCCTGACGCGGAAGTATCTCGGGCTGGAGACCGCGGACGTCTTCTTCCAGCAGGACGGGATCCACTTCGAGCGCCTCCGTGGCGACGTCCACCGGCTTCCCCTCGTGGACGGCTGGGCCGACGCCGTCGTCGGGGTGGCCGCCGTGCACCACTCGGGTCGGCTCGAGGACCTCTTCGCGGAGATTCGGAGGATCCTCCGGCCCGGCGGGCTCTTCGTGATGGTCTCGGAACCGGTCAAGAAGGCTTCGATACCGGATCGGCAGCCACAGAACGCCGAGACGGCCCACGGGATCAACGAGCACATGTACAGCTTCGCCGAGTACACCTCGGAGCTCCGCAGGGCCGGATTCTCGTACGATCTGCTCTCCCCACGGACCGTTCGGTACCGGCTCCTCTACCGGGACGACGACTTCGAGTCGGGGCTCCCGCCCGCCCTTCGGAAGATCTCGCGATCGAAAGCGGGCCGGGGCGCGATCGCGCGGCTCCTCCGAGGTCGGCGGACGGGGCCGCTCCTTTACAGGTACTGCAACCTCCCGCTCTCTCTGATTGCCAGGAGCTTTGCGAAATGATGAGTCGGCCGCTTTCCATCGGAATCCTCCTCGCCGGCCTCGCGGCCGGAGCCTCGATCGGCTGCGAGCCAGGCCGGAGCTCGGCCCGCATCCGGGAGCTGGACCTGCCGCGTGGATTCGTGGACGCGCCGCTCCCCGGTCCGCTCACAGCTGCCGATGTCTTCGTCGCGGGATGGGCGATCTCGGCAGACGGGATCGAGGACGTCTCCGTCTACGCGGACGGCCGCTATCTCGACAGCGCCGTTCTCGGCTTCGCGCGGCCCGACGTCGCCGCGGCCGAACCGGCGGCCCCGGGCGCGTCCACGAGCGGCTTCCAGCTTCTCATCCCGCCGAGCAAGCTCCCGCGGGGCCCTGTGACGCTCCTCGTGCAAGCCCGCACCCGGGGCGGAGCGACGCGGGACCTCGGCGTCGTGGTCGTCGTCGTCCCGACCCCTCCATGAAGAACGCGAGGGTGCCGGGCGCCCAGGCCCACCCTCGCGATCGGAAGAGGCAGGACGGAAATCCCGTCGAAGGGTCGGTGCTGCCGGATCGAGACGTCGAGGTCCGGCGTCGCGATCGGACCCGGATGGGACTCCTCTTCCTGCTGGCTTTCTTCGTCTACAACGCGAATCTTCGCCCGATCTCCGCGGGAGACACCTACCCGGCGCGATTCCTGCCGTTCAGCCTATGGGGCCGCGCCAGCCTGACGCTCGACTCCGTGCGCGAGGTGGCCCGGGTGGGCCGCGTGCGCCCCTACTCGCTTCCGTACTGGATGATGACGTCGCCGCAAGGGTGGATCGTGTCGAGCTACCCGCTCGTGACCCCGGTCCTCGTCGCTCCACTTTACGGACCGGCGGTGGGCGTTCTCCACCTCACCGGATGGAACCGCGACGTCCTCGCTGCCGCGGGCGCCATCATGGAGAAGGTCTCGGCTTCCGTTCTCGCGGCCGTGTCGGTGGGGCTGGTGTACCTGCTCCTGAGGCGCCGTCTGGATTCACGTCTCTCGACGCTCCTGGCGCTGGCCTACGCCTTTGGGACGAACACCTGGGTCACTTCGAGCCAGGCTCTCTGGCAGCACGGAACGACGCAGGTTCTGTCCCTCGTCTCCCTCCTGGCCTTGACCGGGGAGCGCGGGCGCCTGCGCCTCGCCCTGGGCGGGGCCGCCTGCGGCCTCATACCCTTCAACCGTCCCCCAGACTTCTTCCTCGCCCTGGGAATTGGCGTCGCCGCGCTCCTCCTGGAGCGGAAGAGGGCGTGGCCTTTCGTCGTGGCTGCGGTGGTCGCGGCGGCGCCGTTCGCCGCCCTGAACTGGCTCTTTTTCCATCACGTGGGGGGCGGCTACTTCCGGATGCCGGGCATCGGGGGGTTCTTTTCCGGGTCGATTCCGGTTGGGATCGCGGGCCTCCTCCTCAGTCCGGGCAAGGGCCTGTTCGTCTTCTCTCCGTTCCTGATCTTCCTGCTGGGTCGGATCTGGTGGCGCGCCCCCGAAGACGGTCACGGTCTTCTCGACACGTGTCTCGCCGGGGGCGTGCTGTTGACACTCCTCCTGCTCGCGGCGGGAGACTTCAGGGGAGGCTTCAGCTACGGCCCGAGGTTCCTGACTGGAATCCTCCCGGTCTTGGTCTGGCTCCTCGCTCCGGTCCTCCGGAGGATCGCGCCAGGTGGAAGGCGAGCCTTCGCGGCGGCTGTGCTGGCCGGTGTCGCGATTCAGGCGGTGGGCGCGTTCTGCTACCCGCACGGCAGCAGCGACACCGGCAGTGTCTGGAAGCTCGGGGACGCGCCGTTCCTGGTCGAGCCCCGGGCCGGACTCGCGCCCCCTGAGCTCCTCCTCCCGCAGCCGCCGCGATGACCTACTGGAAGTAGCCGCTCACGTCGATGATGACGTGGACCTGGCCCGAGGGTTGATCGGCCTTCACCGACATGTTCCCGCGCCCGTCCGGAGAGAGCCGGACGACGGCGTTGTTCGCCCGGGTCCTTCCCGCGCCGTAGCTGAGGGTCGAGGCGACCGGGACAGTCTCACCCCCGGGGAACACCCTGATCGCGCCGCCAGCGGACGAGAGCGCGACGGTCACGTTCAGGGCGACGGCCCTGGCATTTGCGGGCACCCCGCACGGGTGCGGCATGCTCGCGTTGTCGGTCATCGTGATCACCCGAGTCTCGCCTCCGGCGTAGGCAGGGCCCCCGTAGGTCAGGTTTGCGTCCCAGCGCGTATCGGCGATTCGGCACGGTGTCAGAGGGTAGAAACGGGAAGCAGGGGGGACCGGAAGGCAGGCGGCGGCCGTGGACTTTGGCGGGGCCCAGCCCGAGTGCGTCGTGTCCTGCTGGTAAGTGGGCCAGGGCAGGGTGCCTGTCGCGCCGAGCGGCCAGGCGTAGACCCCAGCGTCGGAATCCGATCCGAAGAGGATCTTGGAGGCGGCGATCAGGGTCACCGTTCCGCTTCCCGTCAGATCCGTCACGAGGGGATAGCGAATCGGGGAGCCGGTCAGATATCGCAGCCCCGTGGAGCCGTTGTCGGAAAGCTGGAGCCCGGCCTTGGACAGGATTGTCACCGCCCAGTCGACCGACCCGACGAGGATCGCCGGGTTCTCGGAACCGACCTGGGCGGCGATCGGGCCGCTGACCGCGACGGCGTTCACTCCCTGATAGGACTTCGGCAGGGTCTGGAAGAGCTTCGACCCGTTCCCGTTGATGCCGTAGACGCGTCCCGTGTCGTCGGTCGCGATGCCCTCCAGGGCCGTGCCCGCATCGAGGTTCGCGAGCGCGGGGTCTCCCGAGGCGGGGCCCGTCAACGTCCCGGGCCATCCCGCGCCGGGCGTCCCGTCGTTGTTCCACGC
>JACRCS010000957.1 GCA_016218905.1 Deltaproteobacteria bacterium | reverse complement strand
GCGCCTTGGCGGCGACCTTCGGCTCCTCGACCTTCTGCGCCTGGTAGGCCGGCGCGAGCGCCGCGAGGAAGCGGGTGTCGACCCACGCCTTCGCGTCGACCGGCTTGGTGACGAGCCCCTTCTTCCTCCAGATGACGAAGGCCGTGTCGAAGAGCGTGTCGTAGTGCGCCTTGCCGCCCGTCAGGCCGTAGAACTGCGCGTTGTCGGCGTAGGGGGTCAGCTTCAGGCCGGAGAGCATCCCGGAGACCGTCTCCCCGTCCAGCTTGAGCGCCTTGCCGACGACGGCGTAGGCGCCCGCCGGGTCTGCCTTGATCATCTCGATCCCGTCGAACCAGCCGTGAACGAAGTCGCGGACGGTCTCGGGGGCCGAGTCGATCAGGTCCTGCCGGGCGCAGAGGGTGTCCGCGATGATGTTCGTGGCGGCCGAGGTCGAGACGAGCACGTGCGCCTCGTCGCCGCGCGCCTCGACGGCAGCGGAGAGGTCCGGCTCCCACGTCACGGCGGCGTCGACCTGCTTCGCCTTGAACATGGCGGCGGCGGCGGGGGCATCCTGCGTGAAGACGATCGCCTTCTCGACGGCGGAACGATCCTCGGGGGTCAGCCCCGACTGCGAGAGGAGGTAGAGGAGGAGGAAGTGGGACGGGGTGAACTGCGTGCAGGCGACCTTCTTCCCCTTTAGGCCCTCGACCGAAGTGATCGAGGCGAGGGAGACGATTCCGTCGCCGCCGCGGGACCAGTCCTGCAGGAGGATCGACTTCGCCTTCGCGTTCTGCTCGGCGAGGATCGACGCCTCGCGCGCCCAGTTGTCGACCGTGTTCCACATGACGTCGATGTCGCCCTTGCGGAACGCGGCGAGCTTGGCTGCCGGGTCCTCGAGGAGGACGAACTTCACGTCGAGACCGTACTTCTTCGTGTAGCTCGAGGCTGGGGAGGGATCCATGCCGGCGTTGAAGACGACGCCCGGAGCGTGCCCCGCCCAGGTGTTGATGCCGACGACGAGCGGCCGGCCGAGCTTGCCGGAACCGCTGAGCGCCGCTCCGGTGACGCCCTCGGACCCCTTGCCGCGCTCGGCGTCGGCCGGGGCGTTCTTCAGGGCCGCGAAGTCGGTCGACTCGACGGCGGAGGTCGCGGTGGCCCCGCTTCCCTTCTCGGCGCCGGCCCACTTGCGGACCGTGTCGCCCTTGTAGTGCCAGAAGGCGTATCCGAGGACGCCGAGGACAACCACGGTGACGAAGAGTTTCGCGAACGGCGTGAGCTTCATGTCCCTCTCCCTGACAGGTGAGGAGGGAGGGGCGGACCGCGTTCGGGCCGTCCGCTCCCGCCTCCGTCGGAAACACAGCCGGCCCTCGCGGGGCCGGACAGGAATCACATTGTCTTCTGGCCCTGGGCCGCCAGCGCCGCGGCCTTCTTCGCCTTCATCTCGGCAAGCTGCTGCTTGGCCTGCACGTCCCCGGCCTGGGTCTTGAGTGCCGCGAGGCGCCCGTCGAGCGAGGTCTCGGAGAGCTCCTTGCCGAGGTTCGCGGCGGCCACCGTCGTCTTGATGTGGTCGCGGACGTTCTCGAGCGCCTTCACCTCGGCGTCGACCGAGAGGCCGTCGAGCTGCTCCTGGATCTTCAGGCGGGCCTGCGCCGACTGCATCCTCGCGAGCATCGTGTCGCGCTCGGCCTTGAGCTTCTTGATCTCGCCCTGCACCTGCAGGAGCGAGCTCTTGGCCGACTCGGCGTCCTTGGAGGCCGTGTCCATGTCGGCCTTCATCTCGGTGATGTCGGCCTCGAGCTGGTTCTTCTTCTGGATCAGGATGACGGCGAGGTCGTCCTGCCCCGTCTCGACGGCCGCGTTCAGCTCGGCCTCGGTCTGAGCCAGCTCGCGCGTCGCCTTCTTCAGGCGCTCGTCGATGTCCTCGCGGCGCCGGATGATCGCCGCGGTCGCCGTCTTCAGCTTGGTGTACTTCTCCACCATCGAGTTGATGGCGTTCTCGTAGGCGATCTCCGGGTGCTCCTTCTCGACGTCCGAGATCCAGATTGAGAGGAACCCTTTCCAGAGGTTGCCGATCCGTGCGAAGAAACCGACGTTGGCCATTTCTTTCAGTCCTTCCTCTCGGGCGCGGGCGCCGGCTCGATGAGCCGCGGAGATTCCTTGACCACCCGCGCCACCTCCTCCTGCCCGAAGAACTCGAGGACCTTCTGGACCTCGAGCTTTTTCGAGTTACAGCTCGTCTGTACGGACGACTGCTCCTGCAGTTTCCGGTCGAGGAGGGCGCGCGCGTCGGCGATTTTCTGCTCGTAGCCGGCCACGATCGTCTGGACCTCGCGCGCCGTCGCAGCCGTGTCAGCCGCCGTCTTCCGGAGGTACCCCTCGAGCGCCTGGATCGACTCGACCCCCGCCTCGATGATCTTGTCGACCGGCACGCCGAACGCCTTCAGCGAGGCCTCGACGATCTGCTTCCTCACGGCCGGGTCCGTCCCGGGCGGGAGGCTGCCGAGGAGCGCCTGGGCCTTGGCGAAGAGGTCCCGCTCGGAGGCATCGACCCCCGCGGCGTCGAGGACGCCCTCGAAGTCGACCTTCCCCGCGGTGGGGGCGGGCGGTTCCGTGACGAAGGCGACGGGCGGGGGTTCGGGGGGCGCGGTCGCCCCCTCCTCCGGCGGGAGGGCTTCGGGCCCGGCGAGGGAGAGGGACTCTTCGCCCCCTTCCTTTACGACGAACCAGCCGAGGACGGTGTGACCCCAGTTTTTCTTATCGCTCATGATGGGTTCCGAATTTCGGATCTTATCAAGCGGCGCCGCCCGAATCCGCTCCCCGTGCACTTCGTCGTAAAGTCGGGGACGGGATGAAGACCGGTTACTACCACCGTTCGATCGGCGACCTGAAGCGGCGGGTCTCCGCGGCGGTGCCGCGCGAGGTCCTGAAGGAGCTCCACCGGAAGGAGCCTGCCCTTCACTTCGCGGTCGTCCTCCGGCAGGCGCTCCTTTTCGCCGGGGCCTTCGGCGCCGGGTGGGTCGTCGAGAGCCTCTGGGTCCGGATTCCGGCCGCGATCGTCCTCGGGTTCTGGGTCTTCGACGGGACGATCCTCCTCCACGAGGTGGTCCACCGGACCGTCTTCCGGACCGAGCGGCCGCTGGCCTACCGGGCTCTCGGCCTCCTGTACGCCCTCCCGTCGGGGATCTCGCCGACACAGTTCACCCGCTGGCACCTCGACCACCACGCCGAGCTCGGCTCGCCGGCGGACGACCCGAAGCGGGCGCATCTGTCGCCGAAGAGGAACTCGCGCTGGCTGAAGCTCCTCTACGCGACGCCGGCCCTCTTCCTCATCTACTTCCGGGCGGCGCGGACGGAGACGGCGACCTACCCGGCGCCCCTGCGGCGCACGATCGACCTCGAGCGGATGGCCGCGACGGCGCTCCACCTCGGCGTCGCGGCGGCGATCGGCCTCCTCGGCGGCTGGGATCGGCTCGTCTGGCTCTGGGCCGTCCCGGTCTTCGTGGTCTTCCCTCCCGCTTTCACCCTGAACCGGCTCGGCCAGCACTACGACGTCGTCCCGGGCGAGCCGGCGAAGTGGGGAACGCGGATGGCTCGCTCCCGTTTCTGGGAGGCCGTCTACCTCTGGTCCGGCTACCACCTGGAACACCACTACTACCCGGCGGTGCCGTTCTATCGCCTCCGGAAGCTGAACGCCGCGCTGACCCCGTTCTTCGAGCGGGAAGGGGTCCGGGAGAGGCGCTACCTCGGGCTCCTCGGGGATTGGTTCGTGAAGAACCGCGCGCCCCACACCGACTGGAGCGACGGGGAGACACAGCTGTAATACACTTGCCCGCCCCCTATGCCGGAAAACCGCGGCCAAATCCTCGTCGTCGACGATGAGCCGTTCGCCCGGACGGTGGTCCGGCGGATGCTCGAGCTTGACGGGTGGTCGGTCCTCGAAGCCCGGACGACGAAGGAGGCCGACGCGCTGCTCTCGCTGGGGCCCGAGCCGGTCGCTCTCCTGCTCGACGTCCTCCTCGAGGGCGAGAGCGGCCTCGAGTTCCTCGAGCGCTCCCGGGAAGACGGGCTCCTCGTTCCGATCATCGTCATGACGTCGATGGAAGACGTGGAGACGGCCGTTCGGGCGATGAAGGGGGGCGCCTACGACTTCCTCGTCAAGCCGGTGACGCCGGAGCGGCTCCGCACCGCCCTTCTCCATGCCGCCGAGCGCCGGGCCCTCCTCGACGAGAACCGGGACCTGCGCAAGCGCGTCCGGCAGGAGGCCTTCGGCCGAACGCTCGTCGGCGAGAGCCCGGCGATGAAGGCCCTCTTCGCCGAGATGGAGAGGGTGGTGGAAACCGACATCCCTGTCTGCCTCCTCGGCGAGACGGGGACGGGAAAGGAGCTCGTCGCCCGCTGGCTTCACGAGAACGGGCCCCGGGCGAAGGGACCCTTCGTCGACATCAACTGCGCCGCCATCCCCGAAACGCTCAGCGAGAGCGAGCTCTTCGGGCACGAGAAGGGGGCCTTCACCGGCGCCGCCGCCCGGCACAAGGGGAAGCTCGAGCAGGCCGACGGCGGGACGCTCTTCCTCGACGAGCTCGGCGAGATGGCCCACCCGACCCAGGCCCGTCTCCTGCGCGTCCTGCAGGAGAAGACGCTCGTGAGGGTCGGCGGGAGCGAGACGGTCCCGTACAACGCCCGGCTCGTCTCGGCGACACAGCGTGACCTGACCGCCGCCGTGCAGGAAGGGCGCTTCCGCGAGGATCTCTATTTCCGGGTCGTCGTCTACCCTCTTCGCCTCCCCCCACTCCGGGAGAGGACGGACGACATTCCCCTCCTCGTCCACCACTTCGTCCGGGTCTTCCGGACGAGCACGGGGCGCGCCGTGGAGGGAATCACCCCCGAGGCGCTCGTCGCCCTCGAGGCCTATGCCTGGCCGGGCAACGTCCGCGAGCTGCAGAACGCCGTCTTCCGCGCCGTCGTCTCGGCCCGCGGGTCGTTCCTGACGACCGCCGACTTCCCCGACCTCTCCTCCGACCGCGTCCCGCGGTACCTGCCTCGC
>JACRCS010000087.1 GCA_016218905.1 Deltaproteobacteria bacterium | reverse complement strand
GGGACCGAGGGCGCGCTTCGGCACGTTCGCGATCCGGAGCAGGCTCGCCTGGTCCGCGGGATTGTGGATCGCCTTTAGATAGCAGAGGACGTCCCGGACCTCCTTTCGGTCGAAGAAGCGGCTTCCGCCGATCACCCGGTACGGGACGCCGTGGTGCCGGAGCGCGGCCTCGAACGCCCTGCCCTGGGCGTTCGTCCGGTAGAGGACCGCGAAATCGGACCAGCGGCGGCGGACCCGGAACCGCTCGGCAAGGATCGCGCCGACCACCTCCTCGGCTTCTCCGGCGGCGTCCTCGGCCTCGAGCCAGCCCAGAAGTTCCCCTCTGCCCCGGCCGGTCCAGAGCTTCTTCGCCCGGCGGTCCGAGATCTTCGACGCCACGGCGTGGGCCGCGTCGAGGATCGTGCGGGAGCTGCGGTAGTTCTCCTCCAGGAGGACGACCTGCGCGCCGGGAAAGTGCTCCTCGAAGCGGAGGATCTGCTCCACCCGCGCCCCGCGCCAGCCGTAGATAGCCTGGTCGTCGTCGCCGACGACGCAGAGGTTTCGCCGCTCGCCGGCCAGCGCCTTCAGGAGCTCGAACTGGACCCGGTTCGTGTCCTGGTACTCGTCGACGAGGAGAAAGTGGTAGCGGCCCCGCCAGTGGCGAAGGCAGTCCCCGCTCTCCCGGAAGATGCGCAGGGGCAGGCAGAGGAGGTCGTCAAAGTCGACGGCGTTCTGGGCCCGGAGCATTCCCTCGTACGAGACGTAGGCCTCGCGGAGGCGCTTCTTGAGCGCGTCGCCCGGCCGGACCTCGACGGCCTCGGGCTCGAGCCCCTCGTTCTTCCAGGCGCCGATGGCGGCCTGCAGCTCTCCGGGGTCGAGGGGCAGGCTCCCCTCTCGTGCGATCTCCCGCAGGATCGCGCGCTGGTCGCCCTCGGTGTGGAGGGTGAAGTTCCGATCGTAGCCGAGCCGGTGGAGGTCTTCGCGGAGGATCTGGAGGCCGAGCGAGTGGAAGGTGCTGACGGTGAGCCCCTCGGAGCGTCCCCGGCCCACGAGGGCCGACGCGCGCTCCTCCACCTCCCGAGCCGCCTTGTTCGTGAACGAGAGGGCGAGGACCTTCTCGGGAGGTACCCCGAGGCGCACCAGGTGGGCCATCCGGTAGGTGATGACGCGCGTCTTCCCGGAACCGGCGCCCGCCAGCACGAGGAGCGGCCCTTCCACGTGCATGACCGCTTCCTGCTGGCGGTCGTTCAGGTCGGAGAGGTTCAAGGAAGCGGAGCCTGACGGGGCATGGGGGCGCTCGCGGCTGGGAAGCGGAAGAGTCCGAATCGTAAGCGGCCCCTCGTGGGGAGTCAAGCGGCCCGGGCGGGCGAGCCGTGTCACGCAGGACTGCGCGCGAGAAAGGCGGCGTGAGGCCGGCCGCGAGCATGGCCCGGGCATCGGCGAGCGTCTCTTCCGCTTGGTCCAGCCGGTAGCGGAAAAGAGCCTCGATGTCCGTCATACGGGCACGCCTTCCTCGGCGATTACTTTGAGGATCGGGGACGCGCGCAACGGCGTGTCCTCGACGTCTTCACGCGAAAGGACGAGCGGGGCGATGACGAGATTGTGCGCGAGCCCCACCTCCCAGGCCGCGTCGAGAATCCGGTCGCGGAGACCGGGAACGAGCGCCTCGACCTCCACGAAGGTCGTCCGCCAGTTGCAGCCGGGTGAGGTCGCCCTGCTCGTGGCGACGTGCAGAAGGACTACTGCCATCCGGAGCGGACGATTGCTGCGCGGCCTTCTCGGCCGAGGAGCACGCCGCCACGATCGTGAACGTCAACAACTACTTCGGGACCGCGGTGGACTCCGGGGCGCTCCTCGGGCTGCTGACAGCCGGCACGCCCGCAAGCGCCTGATCACGAGGTCGACCGCGCGCAGGTTCGGGTCCTGAATCTCAACTCCTAACCGCTAAGAGCTAGATTTCAGCGGTGTTCCCGGATGGCCTCGATCAGCTCGGCCTTGTTCATCTTGCTCCGGCCGGCGATGTCGAGCTCCTTGGCCTGGTTGTAAAGCTCGTCCCGGCTGCGGTCCTCGAGCGCCAGGTTCGGGTTCCCGGTGCCCTGGGTCCGCCTGCTGGGCGTGCGGCCCTCGCTGCGCCGCCGCTTGTTCACCGTCCGGGCGGCGACCTCCTTGGCCCGGCGTTTCGGTACGCCGCGCTCCTCCGAGCTCTCCTTGATGTGCTCGTACATCCGTTCGTCTTTGCTGCTCCAAGCAGAGGGCATGCCTGTACCTCCTCGTCCAGTCCTGGCGCCCCGGCCTGAAAAAGCACAAGGCCGCAGGATACTTACGTTCCCATAACGTAAGCACTCAAGGAGGGAATGGACGGGGAGCTGGGGCCCGCGTCACGGCTCCCGCGTCACCGCCGTCTCGTCGCAGTCCGGGAACTTAGGGCAGTGGACGCAGTCCTGCCAGACCTTGTGGGGGAGGCTCGACTTGTCGACGGTCTCGAAGCCGAGGGAGTGGAAGAAGCCCGGCTTATAGGTGAGGGCGAAGACGCGCTTGAGACCCAGGGCCCGCGCGTCTTCGAGGCAGCTCTCCACGAGGAGCCTTCCGAGGCCCAGGCGCTGCCGGTCTCGGCGGACGGCGAGGGAGCGGACCTCGCCGAGGTCGATCCAGCAGATGTGGAGAGCCCCGAGGCCGATGATTTCACTCCCCTGCTTCGCGACGACGAAGTCTCGGATGCTCTCGTAGAGGGCGAGCCGGGGCCGGGCGAGGAGGTCGCCGCTCCGCGCGAACTCGTCGAGGAGCGCCTTCATGGCCTCCACGTCCTCGAGTCGCGCCCGCGAGAGCTGCACGTCCTTCGTCTTCAACTCTCCATCCTCCCGACGAGCTCGCGCGCGTGCTCGCGGCTCAGCTCGGTGACGTTTCGCCCCGCGAGCATGCGGGCCAGCTCCTCGATGCGCTCCTGCCCCTGGAGAGGCCGCACCCGCGTGACGGTGCGGCCTGTCTCGACCCCCTTCTCCACCTTCCAGTGGTGGCTCGCCCGGGACGCGATCTGGGGCAGGTGCGTGATGCAGATCACCTGGCACGACGCGGCCAGCGCAGAGAGCCGGTCCGCCACGGAGTCGGCGACGGCCCCGCCGATGCCGGCGTCGACTTCATCGAAGATCAGGGTCTCCACCGCCGAGTCGCGAAGCGCGTTCTTGAGCGCGAGCAGGACGCGCGAGAGCTCGCCTCCCGACGCGATCCGGGCGAGCGGCCGGGGCGGCTCTCCCGGGTTGGGCGCGAGGAGGAAGCGGGCCTGGTCGGCGCCCGACGCCCCGGGAGAGCACGGGCCGAGCTCCACCTGGAAGGAAGAGCGGCCCAGGGCGAGCGCCTCGAGCTCCCGCCCCACGCGCGCCGAGAGCTCCCCGGCGGCCGCACCCCGATGCTTCGTGAGCGCCGCGCCGCTCCCCTCGAGCTCCCGCTCCGAGCCCGCCAGGGCCTTGCGCGCCTTCTCGAGGGCAAACTCGCGGTTCTCGAGCTCGAGGAGCTCCGCCTCGAGCGCCTCGAGCTTCCCCGGGAGCGCGTCGGCCGGAAGGCCGTGCTTCCGTTCGAGGCGGGCGATCGCCTCCAGGCGCGACTCCAGGGCTTCGAGGCGGCGCGGGTCGGCATGGAGCCCCCGCTGGCGCTCCCGGAGCCGCAAGGCCGCCTCTTCCAGGGAGGCCTTCGCCTCGGCCAGCACCTCCAGGATGCCCGCGGCGGCAGGGTCTCTCCGGCGCGCGCCCTCGACGGCCCGGGCGGCGCGCCCCAGCCGGACGAGCGAGGCGTCGGTGCCCGCGTAGATCTCCTCCTCGCCGGCCGCGTACGCCTCCAGGAGCTTCTCCGCGTGAGCGAGGATCTCCCGCTCCTCACGGAGTCGCTCCTCCTCGCCGGCGACGACGCCCAGCGCGCGGAGCTCGCCCGCCTGGAACCGGAGGACCTCCCCCCGCTCGCGGGCCTGCGACTCCAGGGCCTCCAGGCGGCGGACCTCCCCGGCGGCATGCACCCACGCCGCGTACGCCTCGCGGTAGGTTTCGCGGGCGGAGAGTCCTTCCGGCCCGAGGCTCGCGTCCAGGAGCGCCAGGTGGCCCTCCTCCCTCAGGAGGCCCTGGTGCTGGTGCTGGCTCGAGAGCTCCACGAGCGCGGCGCCGACCCGCTCCAGGAGCGCCAGCGGCACCGAGGAGCCGTTGACGAAGGCGCGGCTTCGCCCGTCGGCCGCGAGGATCCGCGCCAGCACGAGCGGCTCCGGGTCCGACCCGCCGGTTGACCACGGGACGCCGCCCTCGTCCAGGACTCGCGCCAGCGCCGCCCTCCGCGGGCCCACCGGCGCGAAGGTCCCTTCGACGCGGGCCTGCTCCGCCCCCGTCCGGACCGCCTCCCGGCACGCGCGGTCCCCCAGGAGGAGCCAGAGGGCCTGGAGCAGGATGGACTTCCCCGCGCCGGTCTCACCGGTGAGCACCGTGAACCCGGGCGAGAACTCCAGGCAGAGCTCGTCGACCAGGGCGAAGCCCCGGATCGCCAGGCGCTCGATCACGGCTCCTCCCCGGCGCCGTAGCGGCCGCCCCAGACGAGCTTATGGCGAAGCACCTGGTAGTAGTCCCGCGAGGGGGACTCGACGAGCAGGGCCCGCCGGTCCGCCTTCCGCACCCGGACCAGGTCGTCCTCCTGGAGCTCGAAGCCCTCCTGGCCGTCGAGGCTCAGGAAGACCTCGCCGTTCTTCGAGACGAGCCGCACCTCGACCGTCGCCGAGTGATCGAGGAGGAGGGGACGGTGGGTCAGCGTGTGGGGGCAGATGGGCGTGAGCACGATGGCGGGCAGGTGCGGGTCCACGATCGGGCCGCCGGCGGAGAGGCTGTAGGCAGTGGAGCCCGTCGGCGTCGCGAGGATCAGCCCGTCCGCCTTGTAGTTCGTGAGGTAGCGGCCGTTCACCCGCACCTCGACGTCCGAGATCCGAGCCACGGCGCCCTTGTTCACCACAACGTCGTTCAGCACGTGATAGGAGCCCATCGGCTTGCCTCGCCGCTCGAAGCGCGCCTCGAGGATCATCCGCGGCTCCACGGACGTCTTCCCCTGCAGGACGGATTCGAGCATCGGGTAGAGCTCGTCCAGACTGATCTCGGTGAGGAACCCGAGGAAGCCGAGGTTCACGCCGAGTACCGGGACCTCGCAGCCGTCGAGGGCCCGGACCGCCGAGAGGAACGTCCCGTCGCCTCCGAGCACCACCAGGAGGTCCACGCCCTGCGCCCGCTTCTCGGCCACGCGGGCCCGCAGGCCGTCCTCGTCGAGGAAGACGATGCTCCGCTCCTCGGCCCAGGCGCGCAGGCCCTGGGCCACCTGCTGGGCGAGCGGGGTACTCTTCTTCCGAAAGACCGCGATGGTGCCGAGGAGCACGAGCCCTCCTGTCTGGACGCAAAACAGGTGTGCTATCTTAGCAAAACCATGCACACCTCGAAAGAAAGGGGCCTGCTCCCGCCGCTCGCGGACCGCATGAGGCCCGGGAACCTCGACGAGGTGCTCGGGCAGGACGAGGTCCTCGGCCCCGAAAGACCTCTGCGCCGCGCCCTCGACGCCGGCGAGCTGCCGTCCCTGCTCCTCTGGGGCCCTCCGGGCAGCGGCAAGACGACCATCGCGCGCCTCCTCGCACGGATGGCGGGCTACGAGTTCGTCGGGCTCTCGGCCGTGCTCGTCGGCGTGAAGGAGGTGCGGGAGGTCATCGAAGAGGCGCGGAAGGCCCGGGAGGCAGGCTCGCGCACGCTCCTCTTCCTCGACGAGATCCACCGCTTCAACAAGGCGCAGCAGGACGCGCTCCTCCCCCACGTGGAGTCCGGGACCGTTACGCTCATCGGAGCGACCACCGAAAACCCCTCCTTTCAGGTGAACTCGGCGCTCCTCTCGCGTCTGCTGGTCCTTCGCCTCGAGGCTCTGAGCGAGGATACGCTGCGTCGGATCGCCCGCCGGGCGCTCGAAGACGAGGAGCGGGGCCTCGGCCCGCTCTCCGTCGAGCTCGACCCGGCCGCCGAGGAGCTCCTCGTCCGCTCGGCCCAGGGCGACGCCCGGCGGGCGCTGAACCTCCTGGAAGCGGCCGTTCGCGCCGCGCCGCTCCCCCCGGGGGCGGGCGGAGGGCGCCGCACGGTCACCCGCGAGCTCCTCGCCGCGACTCTGCAGAGCCCGACCTTGTACCACGACGCCCAGGGGGACTGGCACTACGACGTGGTGAGCGCCCTGATCAAGAGCCTGCGGGGCTCGGATCCCGACGCCGCGCTCTACTGGCTCGCCCGGATGGTGGAGGCCGGAGAGGACCCCCTCTTCATCGCCCGGCGTCTCGTGATCTTCGCCTCCGAGGACGTGGGGAACGCGGACCCGGAGGCGCTGCGGATGGCGCTCTCGGTCAAGGACTCGGTCCACTTCGTCGGCATGCCCGAGGGCTGGATCCCGCTCGCCCAGGGCGTCGTCTACCTGGCCACCGCGCCCAAGTCCAACGCCTCCTACACGGCGTACCTGAGGGCCAAGGAGGACGTGAGCCGGCTGGGAAACCTGCCGGTTCCCCTCCACCTGCGAAACGCCCCTACGAAGCTCGCCCGGCAGCTCGGCCACGGCAAAGGCTATCTCTATCCCCACGACCACCCCGACGCCGTAGTGGCTCAGACCTACCTGCCCGAAGCCCTCGTCGGGAAGACGTACTTCCAGCCCGGCCGCTTCGGCTTCGAAAAGACGATCGCGGAGCGGTTGGCGTGGTGGAAGAAGCGGAGAGAGTCGGGTTAGGCCGGTTGGCCTGGTTGGTCCCATTGCTCCCATTCGACGAACGAGACGAACTCGACCGAATCAGACCAGGAAGTAAAGTACCGCGGTCAGGGACGCCCCCGAAGCAAGGGTCGAAACCAACAAATTGGACGCGATCCAGTCGGGGCGGCAGTCGAAGCGGAGGGCGTAGAGGAGGGGTAGGACGGCGGCGGGGGTGGAGGTCTGGAGGATCGCGATCTTCTGCTCCGCGGCCGAGAACCCGAGGAGGTTCGTCAGGGCCCACGCGAGGAGGGGCGCGGCGCCGAGGCGCAGCAGGGTGGCGACTGCCAGGGACCCCGGTTCGCCCAGCAGGCGGGCACGGTCGAGCTGCATTCCGAGGATGATCATCAGGAGGGGGATTGCGCTGTCACCCAGGAGCGCGGCGGCCTTCATCACCGGCGCGGGCATACCCCATCCGAGCGCGGCCACGACGAAGGCGAGAACGGTCGCGTGCACCATCGGGACCCGCATCATCTGCTTGAGGCCCTCGAGGGGCGAACTCGCTCCGCCGGCGGCGATCCAGATGGCCCAGGTGGCAAGGGGGAGATTGAAGATGACGAAGACGAGCACGGAGAAGGGCTCGGAGGCGGGCCCGAAGGCGAACCGCACCAGGGGCAGGCCGTAGTTTCCGACGTTCATCGGCACGACCGCCAGAGCGAAGGCGCGCCGGAGCGTCGGCTCGAGCCGGAGCAGCCGGGCGACGGCCTCCGCCAGGGCCCACATGGCGAGCGTGTACGCGATCATCAACGCGAAGAGCTTCAGGACGGCGCCGCCCGAGACGGGGTGCTCCACGAGGGCTCGGAAGATCAGCGCCGGCGTCGCGAAGTAGAGCGAGAACTGAGTGAGGGGCTCGGCCGAGCTTCGGAAGACCCGCGAGAAGGCCACGCCGGTCCCCACCATCAGGAAGACGGGTAGCAGGATGTCTACGAAGATCACGTCCGCCTCCGCCGAGGGCCCGCAGAAGACGCCGAACTCTACGCCAAAAGAGGGCGACCCTCCAGCCGGCAGTGCGCCGGGAGGGTGCTCCCCGCCGGAGCTCCCCCAGCTCCCGGCCGCGGCGCTCCCGGACCGCCTCTGGGACGCCGTGGTCGTCGGGGCGGGGCCGGCCGGCTCGGCCGCGGCCGCCGAGCTCGCGTCCCGCGGCTACGAGGTCGTCCTCCTGGACGAGAAGGCGTTCCCGCGGGAGAAGGTGTGCGGCGAGGGGCTCCTCTCCGACGCCGTGGCCGCCCTCCAGCGCCTCGGGGCGTGGGAGGCCGTGAGGGAGGCCGGCCACACCCTGAAGAAGCTCTCCGTCTTCAGCCCTTCTCGATTCGAGGTGGAGGCGAAGAGCGAGTACCTGACGCTTCGGCGAGCCCGGCTCGACGAGCTCCTGGCGCGGCACGCGGCCTCGCGAGGAGCGCTCTTCGCCGAGGGCCGGGCCGTGGGCGTCGTGCCGGAGGGCGAGGGCGTCCGCGTAGCGGTCCTCGGGCCCGACCGCGTGGAGCTGCGAGCCAGGGCTACAGTGCTCGCCACCGGGCCCCGGCTCGGGCTCCTGAAGCAGCTCGGGATGGCTCCTCCCGAGTGGCGCCCCGAGGCGCTCGCAGTGCGCTGCCGCGTGAGGTCGCCCGTCGCCCTGGAGCGCCTTGTTGCCTCCTATGACGCCTCCATTCTGCCCGGGTACGCCTGGATCTTTCCCTTAGGAGGGGGTGATTACAACCTCGGCTGCGGCTTCTTCCGTGGGGGTTTCCGGCGCGACCTCCCGAACCTGGCGACCGCCTTCGGGATCTTCGTCCGCGAGTTTCCCCTGGCGCGGGAGCTCGTCGAGGAAGGAGAGGTCGTCACCCCGCTCGCAGGAGCGCCGCTCCGATGCGGACTGCGCACCCCTGGAAACGCGCGGAGGGGGCCGGTTCTCGCGGCGGGGGAGGCGATCGGGGCAACGCTGCCCTTCACGGGCGAGGGGATCGGTAAGGCGCTGGAGACCGGCGAGCTCGCGGCGAAGGCGCTGGACGCCGCGCTGAAGGCGGGCGACCTCGACCTCCTCGAGCTCTATCCGAGGGCACTCCGGAAGGAGCTGGGGCGCAAGTACCTCGGCTATCGCGTGGCCGAGCGGTGGCTCTCGAGCCCGCGGCTCGCCGACTACCTGGCCCGGCGGGTGCGCGCGAGCCGACACCTGCGCCGCGCCGCCATGGGGATCCTCCTGGGCGCCTCCGACCCCCGGGAGATCTTCTCGCTTCGAGGCATTGTGAGGTCGCTCTTTTCTTAGGAGCCGAAGGAACCCCCGAGACCACTCCCGAGGGGTGCGCATGTCCGTCCTGGCGAAGCTCGGCCCGCCCAGACTCTCCGCGATCCTGCCCCGGCCGCGCCTCTTCGGCTGGCTCGACGAGGCCCTCGAGTCCGCGCGCGTGCTCTGGGTCGAGGGACCACCCGGGGCCGGGAAGACCACCCTCGTCGCCAGCTACCTGCAGGCCCGCGCGGTCCGAGCGGTCTGGTACCGCGTCGACGACACGGACTCCGACGTCGGCACCTTCCTCCACTACTTCGCGGCGGCCGCGGGCGAAGCGGCCGTTTCGCGGCGGCCCCCCCTCCCGGCGGAGTACAACCTCCGAGCGCCTTCCGGCGTCCGCCTCTTCATCCGCGACCTCTTCCGGAGCTTCGAAGGACCCTGCATCGTCGTCCTCGACGATTACCAGCAGGCGGCGGCCGGGCCGGGCTTCGGAGACGTCGTCGAGGTGGCTCTCACCGAGCTGCCCGCGGACGTGGCGGCCATTCTCGTGAGCCGGACGCCTCCTCCGGCCTCCTGGTGCCGGCTCCAAGCGCGGGGGGTGGCTCGGCTCCTGGACTGGAACGCTCTGCGCTTTACGCCCGACGAGGCCGATTCGGTGGCGCGCCTGCGAGGTCTCCGAGCTGGCCGCGAAGAGCTCCTGCCCCTCGTGGTCGAGAAGGCCGACGGCTGGGCAGCGGGCCTGCTTCTGCTGGTAGAGGCGCTGAAGGAGGATGGCCACGGGCCGCCCGCGGAGACCCTGAACACGGAGCTCGTCGACCGCTACCTCGCGCTCGAGGTGCTCCAGGGCGCCGGCCCCGGGACCCGACGGGCCCTCACCGCCACCTCGCTGCTCCCGGTCATGACCGCGTCCATGGCCGAGAAGCTCACGCCCGGGGCGGGCGGTGCGCTCTCCAAGTTCGCGGAAGACCAGTTTCTCGTCGAGCGCTTCGCCGGGCCCGAGCTCTCCTACCGCTACCACGGCCTGCTGAGGGAGTATCTGCGCTCCCAGGCGTCGCGAGAGCTCGAGCCGAACGCGCTGGGGGAGCTGAGAAGGAGGGCCGCCGCCGTCCTCCTGGAGCACGGACAGGTGGAGGAGGGCGCGCGACTCTTCCGCGAAGCGGGCGACTGGGCCGGTCTCGGCCGGCTGGTCGTCTCCGCCGCGCCGTCGCTCTTCCGCGAGGGGAGGCAGGCGCTCTTGCGAGAGTGGTGCTCGAGCCTTCCCAATGATGTTGTGAGCGAGGATCCCTGGCTCCTGCACTGGAATGGCGTCTGCGCGGCCTGCTCGGACCCGTCCCGCGGGCGCGAGCTCCTCGAGAGGTCCTACCGTTCCTTTCGGGAGCGGGGGGATCGGCGAGCAACGCTCCTGACCTGGTCCGCCGCCGTGGAGACCTTCTTCCACGGCTGGGACGACATGAGCCCGCTCGACTTCTGGATCGACGAGCTGGACGAGCTCGGGTCCGGGGGTGAGAGCGAGGCCATGGAGCTCGAGGCCCGCCTCGTGCCGAGCGTCTTCATGGCACTGGTCCTTCGCAGGCCGGACCACCCCCGTTTCGAGCACTGGGAGGAGCGCGCCTGGCGTCTCTTCGAAGCCGCGCCCGGTCCTTTGCAGAAGCTCTCGCTCGGCTCCCGGCTGTGCATCTGGTCCAACTGGTCGGGGACCCTCGCCCGTTCGACGATGCTGATCGACGAGCTCCGGCCTCTCGCCGAAGCCGGGGGGCTCGGCCCGCTGCCGCGGCTCCTCTGGCGGTTCATGGAGGCCATGCACTCCTGGCAGGTCGGCGCCGCGAAGACCTGCCTCGAGGCGGTCGAGAAGGGCCTCGCCCTGGCGCAGGAATCGGGCGTGCACCTCCTCGACGGGATGCTGCTCTCGATGGGCGCCTACGCGGCCTTCCTCGAAGGCGACGCGGAACGGGCCGGCGGCCTCGTGGCGAGGAAGGAGGCGGCTTCGGACGCTTCGAAGGCCCTGGAGCACGGCCACTGCCACAACCTCCGGGCCTGGCAGGCGGCGCTCCGGGGAGACGCCGCCCTGGCGGCCGAGCACGCAGTCGAGGCCGCCCGGCTGGCATCCAACGGCGGGGCTCCCTTCTTAGAAGCGAGCTTTCAGATCGACGCGGCCCAGGCGCTCGCGGAGGCCGGGAGGTGGGAGGAGGCCCGCGGACACCTGGAGAGAGGGCGCGAGCTGAAGGGGAGGGTCCGGAGCCGGTACTTCGACTTCGCCTTCCACCTGACCGAAGCGCACGTCGCGTTTCTCGCCGGCGGAGATGCCGCGGGGCGCGCGAGCCTCGCGGAGGCGTTCGGGATCGGGCGGCGGGAGGGCTACGCGACGACGGCCTGGTGGCGGCCGGACGTGATGGCGGAGCTCTGCGCCCGGGCGCTCGAGGCGGAAATCGAGCCCGAGTACGCCAGAAACCTCGTGACGCGGTGGAGGCTCGCGCCCCGGACCCCGCCCGTCGAGCTCGAGAGCTGGCCCTGGCCGATCCGGGTCTACACCCTGGGGCGTTTCGAGCTCGTGAGGGAGGGGGAGCCCCTTCGCTTTTCCGCCCGCTCCCAGGCGAAGCCCGTGGAGCTCCTGAAGGTCTGCGTCGCGCTCGGCGGCAGGGCGGTCGGTTGGCACCGCGTCGCCGAGATCCTCTGGCCCGATTCCCACGGGGCCGCGGCCCTCCACGCCCTGGAGATGACGCTCCACCGGCTCCGCAAGCTCCTCGGCTCGCCGGACGCGCTCCAGTTCCAGAGCGGCCGCCTCACGTTGGATCCCCGTTGCTGTTGGGTGGACGCCTGGGCCGCGGAGCGGCTCGCCACGAGCCTGCGCACGCTCCTCTCCCTACCCTCGCCCGGCGCCGCGGAGGTGGACCGGCTCGCCGGCAGGATCGCCGCGCTCTATCAGGGTCCCTTCCTGGGGCTCGAGGACGAGGCGTGGTGGGTGGAGAAGACCCGCCACCGGTTGAAGCAGCGGTTCGTCCACGCGATGCGGGAAGTCGGCTCCTTCTGGGAGCGCGCTCGAGCGTGGGAACGGGCGGCGGCCGCGTGGGAGGAGGGCCTCCGCGCCGATGAGGTGGCGGAGTCCTTCCACCGCCACCTGATCCGCTGCCTCGGAGAGCTCGGCCGCCGAGCCGAGGCGGCCGCAGCCTACAAGCGCTGTGAAGAGGCGCTCCGGAGGGGGCTCGGCATCGAACCGTCCCGAAAGACCCGGGAGGCGCTCGAAGCGGCCTTGGAAGGCTGAACCTCGGGCCTTCGTTGGCCCTCGCCGCTGCATAGAAATCCGAGCGCGCCGGGACTATTCTTCCACCACGGAGGTGAAGGATGCCGATCCCCGAGAGTCCGGAACGCCGGTTCAGCTACGAGGACTACGTGACCTGGCCGGACGACGAACGGTGGGAGATCATCGACGGGGAGCCGTACGCCATGACCCCCGCGCCGACGACCCGGCACCAGTCGATCGTCGCCCAACTCACGGCCTTCCTGGCTCCAGCTCTGCGCGGCCATCCCTGCCGTGTTTTCCCGAGTCCTATCGACGTGGTCCTGAGCCCCCATGACGTGGTCCAGCCGGACGTGATCGTCGTGTGCGATCGGACCAAGATCACTCCCGCCAACATTCAGGGCGCCCCGGACCTCGTGGTCGAGATCCTCTCGCCCTCAACTTCGCTGAAGGACCGGAGGACCAAGTTCGCGCTCTACGAACGCCACGGCGTGCGGGAGTACCTCCTCGTCGACCCGGAGGGAGCGACCGTCGAGGCCTTCTCCCTCGGAGAGGACGGAGCCTTCCAGCGGGCCCGCGTCTACGGCCGTGGAGAGACGCTGGAACTCCGGAGCTTGGGAGGGCTGCCGATTGCGCTCGGGGACGTCTTCGGAGCGGAGGAGCTGTGACGGCGACCGACGAGCTTGCGCGGCTCGAAACGTCGGGGCGGCCTGCTCCGTCGAGGAGTGCTCGCCCATTCGGGATCGTGCCCGGAGGAGACCCGAGCACTTCCGGTTCGCGAGACAAGGCAGAGGGCGATGCCGGAGTTTGTTGCGGTGGAGACGCCGCTGTCCAGCCGGCCGGCATCGGCCGCTTGACGGCTCTTCCTCGCCCCGGGTATGGTGCCTTCGCCGGATGGCCGCTTTGACGGAAGGAGGGGGCGCGATGGAGAAGGACCACCTGGAGATCCTGCTCGAGGACATGCGCGGCAAGTTCGACCTGGTGCTCGAAGGTCACGAGGTCCTTCGTAGCGAGATCCAGCGCGCCCGGGAGGAGTCCAAGGAGCGCGACGACCACCTCCTGTTTCTCCTCCAGACCTTGGACCGGAAGATCGAATCGGTTGACGCCCGGTTGAGCGCCAAGATCGACTCGGGCGACAGCCATTTGAGCGCCAAGATCGACTCGGTCGAGAGCCGGTTGAACGCCAAAATCGAGTCGGTCGAGAGCCGGTTGAGTGCGAAGATCGACGCCCTCGCCGAAGACCTCGCCGAGCACCGCCGCGACACCGAGGCTCACGGCGCGGCCTGAACGCCAGGCCCCTTTCCCTGCGCACGTCGCGCCACCTGGGAACCCCTCCCGAGCCGGGGAAGGAAGCTCCCCACGTTTCCCACCTTTCCTGTCCGATCTTCACTCCTCTTCGGAGGCGAGGAGGCGTAACGGCGATAGGCAAGCCGACGCGGCTCGAGGCCTCCGGCCGGCCTGCTCCATCGAGGCGCGCTCGCCGCTTCCGCGGCGGTGCCGGGAAGAGTTAAGCCCTCCCGGGACGCGGGACGAACTCCGGCATCGCCCTCTGCATGAACTCGTCGAAGAGCGGGACAGTAAAGGCGATCTCTCCGTGAGCGGGGCTGTAAATCATCCCCTTCTTGATGAGTTGGGCCCGCACCGGTCCAAGGCTCGTAATCTTCGTGCCAAGCAGGTCGGCGATGTCGCCTGTCCGGTGTGAACCCGGCCCAAGTTGGGCGACCGCGCGCAGGAATGTCCTCTCGCCTGGCGTTAGCCGGTCGAACCGTACCCGGAAGAAGTTCTGATCGAGGCGAGCGACGACCCTTGCGGTCGCGTCCTTGACCGTCTGCAGCCGGATCGGTGACGACTCCGCGCGATTCCAGGCCTGGTACCCCCACTCCTGCAGGAAGTAGGGGTAGCCCTTCGTGAGACGGAAGATCTCCTCGAGCGCGGCGGGTTCGAATATGATCCCCGCCGCCCTGACGGGATCTTGCAGAGCCTTCGCGGCATCCTCCTGTGACAGCGCTCCGACGATGGGGAAATCGAAGAGCCTTTCCGCGCATGATTTCGACTCACCCGCGAGCCGCGGCAGGAAGGGTAGACCTGCTCCGAGCAGCACGAGGGGGAGCCGGCGCTGTTGCATGCGGTGCATGGCCATGATGAGGGCGCTGAGTTCCTTCGAGCTCAGGTACTGAATCTCGTCGATCAACACGGCGACAGGCACTTTCCGGTCTTCGACGGCTTCCGCCACAGCGGCAAAGAGGCTCGGTAGGTCGCTTTCGAGATCTCCGCTGTCCGCCGCTCCTCGTTCGGGTTCGATGTCCAAGCCGAACTCCAAATCGGCGACGGTGACCTTCACGGCTCCGAGAAAGCTCTTGAGGACCGCCAACCCTCGGCGGACTTTGTCTCCTGCACCGGCCAAGCGGTTCAGGTCGAAGAGCAACCGGCGCAGGTGAGGTGAAATCAGAACGGCGAGGGGTTTGTCCTCATGGGCCTCCACCAAGATGGTCCGGTAGCCGTCCTCGGTTGCACGATGTTCCATTTCGTTGAGCAGCACGGTTTTGCCGACACCCCGGAGGCCCGTCAAAAGGATGCTCTTCTCGGGCCGCCGCTCTTTGGTGCGGCCGAGGAGGATCCGCGTCTGCTCGAGGACACCGTCACGTCCGACCAGTTCCGGCGGGGGAGCTCCCGCACCCGGCGCGAATGGGTTCTTGATGGGGTCCATGGCTGGCCTCGTCTGGTGTTATAGCGATTTATACCCGTTTATAGCTCAAGCCGACTATAGATCGCTATAAAAAGCCTGCCATCGTATTGCGGTTCGCGCAAGCGATGAGCGACGCCAGCGCGGCTGTGGAAGCGCGCCCCGCGTGGGGAGGCAGGCCGGCCGCCGCGTCGGAAGAAGGTCTTCGGGCGGACGAGCGCGCCGAGTTCGTCCACCGCCACCTGATCCGCTGCCTCAGTCGGCTGCGACCGCGACGTCAGCAGCGTTCATCCCCCGGGGTGGCGGCAGGTCATGGGCAACTTGAGCCTTCGTCCCTGACCGTCGCCCTCCCGCACCCCCGGGCCCTCCAAGCAGCCTCCCCAGGGACCCATTCCAACCTTCTTGCTCCAGTTGTTGATCCCCACAATAGATAGGTTGGAAATGCGTGAGGATTTTCAGAATGTGTTGACGCGATCGGGCTGATTTTCGGATTATTTGGGTCGGTCGGACGAGACCGATCCCGGCGAGTAGAAACGAAGCGGGCGGAGAGTTTTGCGAGAACTCTCCGCCCTTTTCCTTTGGGCTTCGAGCCCACATCACGGTGAAACGGATGATATGGCACGTAGCGGTGAACCTCAACCAGGTAGTTGCGTTCGGGCGCGACTACCCGTGGCAGCGCCCTCGGGAGTGCCTCCGGTGCAAGCGCTTCCGGGTCTGGGGGCATGGGTTCGTGGCTGAGCGCGGACGCGGAAAGTGATGGAAATCTGAGCTGATTGGGGGGAGATACGCGAGGGAAGAGAAGTGGAGCCCCCTCGCGTTTCTTGGCGGATTCTCGAAGGGGGCTCCTGCCCATTGAAAGGCAGGAGATATGGTACGGCCCGAAGTCCTTCAACGGAAGTCCCTGTTTGCCCTCCTCCACGTCCTGGACGTCGACCTCGCCGAGATCACCCGATCCCGCCGGTGCCGGCGGGTGTCAAGGTAGTTGTCGCCTCGGGTCGAATCATGCGGCAGCCCGAAGTGGGGGCTGGTCCCTCCTGATCTCGGGGTTGAGGGAGACGGTCTCCACGGGCTCCCAGTTTCGTATGTTTTGAGCCCAACGCTGCGGGGTTCGTTGCCGAGCCAGGTCGTAGACTTGCCGGCGCTGCGCCAGGACGGCGGCCTCGCGACTGAAGTGGCGATCGTCGGGGGTGACGAAACGGATCGCGCTGTGGAGGTGCTCAGTGTTGTACCAGGTGAGAAAGCCGTTCACCCAGCCCTGGGCGACCTCCGCGCTGGCGAAGGGTTGGGACGGGAATCCCGGCCGGTACTTCAAGGTTCGGAACAGCGCTTCGGAGTATGGGTTGTCATCACTGACGCGGGGCCGGCTGAACGAGGCGACCACTCCGAGTTTCTGGAGCGTGGCCAGCATGGTCGCCCCCTTCATCGGACCACCGTTGTCGGAGTGGAGGACCAAGCCGTCCGGATCGAGAGCCAACCGGCGGCAGGCCTGCCGAAACAGTTGGGCGGCGTGCTCGTTGGATTCCTTGGCATGCACCGTAGCGGCAACGATCTTGCGACTCCACACGTCCAGGATCAGGTACAGGTAGAAGAATTGGCCGAGAATTGGACTCTTCAAGTATGTGATGTTCCAGGACCACACCTGGCAAGGCCCCGTTGCCACGTGCTCCCGGGGAGGACGCGAAGTGGCGGGTCGAGAGGACTCCCGGTGCGTGAGCTGGTCCTCTTCGCGCAGCACCCGGTAAAAGGTCGACTCCGAGGCGATGTAGTTGCCCTGATCGGCCAAACGGGGCACGATCTGCTTGGGCGAGAGGTCCCGAAACTCGGGAGCGTTGGCCGTGGCGAGCACCTGGTCTCGTTCGGCCGCCGTGAGCTTGTTCGAGGGAGCCGTGTTCGGCCCCCGCCGCCGATCCGCACCGTCGTCCTGGGTTTGCCAGCGCTGGAAGGTGCGCACGCTCAGGCCCAGAGCTTCGACGGCAGCCTCCAACCTCGCGCCGCTGCCGGTGGCCTCGTGGACGAGCTCCACGATCACTTGCCGCTCTTCTTGCCCGTGGGGGCGTCCGCGTCCCCCCAGATGGCTTGGGCTTTTTTTTTCAACACCAGGAGCGCCGCCGTTTCCGCCAGCGCCTTGTCCTTTCGATCCAGCTCCTTCTCCAACTCCCGAATGCGGCGCCCTTCGGCGGAGGCATTCGCCGAAGGACGAATCGGCTGGCCGCGCAGCTCAGCGAGGATGAGGGTACGCCACTCCTGCAGTTGGGCTTCGTGCAGCCCCTTGCGGCGCAGGAACGCCCCGAGTTCGTCCTCGGAGAGCGACTCCGCCTCGATCACCGCTTGGAGCTTCTCCTCTGGGGGCCAGTCTCGGGGGCGTCGGGTCTTCATGAGGTCTACCGATCCTTGGGCAAAGGGGACGATTGCCAACCCCGCCACCGTACCCGCCTTCTGGAGCCAACGCGAGAGCGTAGACTGCGGAATGCCGACTCGCGGGCCAGGGCGCAGGCCGATACCCTCTCAGGGCCGACCAGCTTGCGAACCATGTTGGACTTCAAACCCGGGGAGTATGTCACGAGATGTCCTTCTGCCCCTCTGCTGTCGGTCTGGAGTGCAGCTGCCGGACACACCGTCCGGCTCGGCCGCGCCGGCTGCCCCTCCGGTTCGGGCAAGCTCGCTACGCTCGCTTGCCCTCCCTCCGGAGCAGCCGGGTCAAGCACCCCAAAGGCGACAACTATCCTGGCACAGGGGGGTGCCCTACTGCGGGGGTCCGCTGCATCGAGCTGGCTACGAGCGTAAGCCGCGAGGCGGTCCCCCTGATCTTCCGGAGATCTACTCGGTTCGACTGAGCCTCTGCTGCGGGCGGGAGGGGTGCCGTCGCCGGACGCTTCCGCCGTCGGTGCTCTTCTGGGGGCGCCGCGTGTACTGGGCGGCGGTGGTCCTGGTCGCGACTGCCTTGCGCCAGGGCCGGGTCGAGGGCGTCACCGCCCGACGCCTGCAGGAGCTCTTCGGCGTGACGCGTCCGACGCTTCGTCGCTGGGTGGCGCACTTCCGAGAGCTGTTTCCGCAGTCGAGGGCCTCGCGCTGGCTCTCGGGCCGGTTGTCCCCGCCGGTGCGCCCGGAGCGCCTGCTCGCCGACGTGATCGAGCGCTTCGTCCAGGCCCGCGACGGTCCCGAGCCGGGGCTCGTGGCCTGCCTCGCCGCGCTTCGGGTGGAGGCTCGGTGACCGCGCTCTCCGAGGGAGAGGGGCGCGCTCCCAGTTCCACGCAGAAGTCGTTCGGCTGTGCCCGGCAGCCGAGCGGCGTAGAAGCGCCTCTCCGCGGTCGACGCCGAGCTTCCACGGGGGAAGCCGGTCGAAGCGACCCGGGGAGGTGTCGCGATGAGGGACGACGAGGTGGCCCGGTGGGAGCGCTGGGCGCGGTTTCGGTTCTCGGTGATCGGGGGGCTCCTGTCGAGCCCGCCGGAGGGCGGTGAGCTCCAGGAGGCGCTACGCGAGCTCGCGAGCCGCGCTTACCAGCACCCGTTTCGGCCGGGCGAGCGGGTGGTGCTCGGGTTCTCCACGATCGAGCGCTGGTACTACCAGGCCAAGGGAGCCACCGATCCGATCGCCGCCCTGGGGCGAAAAAGCCGAGAGCCGACACCGTTGCAGGATCATCAAGGCGCAACTGTGCCGGTTATGCCGTTATCGGCATAACCGGCATCATGCCGACTCCCGGTTTATGCCGACTCCCGCAAGGCGCCTTCGTTATTTCGGGTAGTTTGGCGTACCACGGGGTGATGAGTCCTTTACAGAATCGGCATAATCCGGCTGCCTTTTCCTTTCTCGATGAGCGACGCCGGCAGGGCCGCGCCCCTCGCAGTCATTCCGAAACCACCCGGCAGTTCCTCGCCTACCTTCGGAAGCACGACGTTGTTCCCTCTCCCGAGCGCGTATGCGACGAGTCTTGGCTGGGTCGGCTTCTGGGCCGGTACGAAAGATATTTGCGCACAGAGCGCGGGCTCACGACGGCGACGGTGATCAATTACGTGCCTTTTCTCCGGTGTTTTCTTACAGAGCGCTTCGGCGAGGGGCCGCTATCCCTTCGGGATCTGGCGCCATCGGACAGCTCCGGCTTCATCCTCCGTCACGCCGGCTCCATGACTCCCGGGAGGGCAAAGCTGATGGTGACGGCCTTGCGCTCCTTCTTCCGGTTCCTCCTGCAGCGCGGGGAGATTCAAGTCGACTTGGCCGCTTCTGTTCCGACGGTGGCGGACTGGAGACTGTCCACCGTCCCCAAGTACCTGTCTGCGGAGGAGATCGAGCGGCTGCTGGAGGCCGTGGACCGGAGCACCTCGACCGGCCGACGCAACTACGCCATCCTTCTTTTGCTCGCTCGGCTGGGCCTGCGCGCAGGAGAGGTCGTGACCCTCGACCTCGACGATATCGACTGGAGGGCGGGTGAGATCGTGGTTCGAGGGAAAGGACTGCGCCACGACCGCCTGCCCCTGGTGCCCGATGTGGGAGAGGCTCTGGCCGCATATCTTCAAATGGCTCGCCCCAAGAGCCCTACTCGCCGGGTCTTTCTTCGTGGGAAGCCTCCGTACCGCGGGCTGGCGGGCACTTCTACCGTCTCGTCCGTTGTCTATCGTGCCCTGGGCCGGGCGGGTCTTCAGCCACCCAACAAAGGGGCTCACCTCCTGCGTCATAGCCTAGCCACGGGAATGCTCCATCGCGGCGCATCCATGGCCGAGATCGGGGAACTGCTCCGGCACCGCGCCACCGATACTACCGAGATCTACGCAAAGGTGGATCTACGTGGTCTGCGCTCCCTGGCTCAGCCGTGGCCAGTTGCCGGAGGTGGACAATGAGCGAGCTCCGACAAGCGCTGGAGGACTACATTGCGACCCGTCGTAGCCTCGGATTCCGCCTGAGGCTGCCGGCAGGCGTTCTGCGAAACTTCGTCGCCTTCATTCTCGCCGAGGGGGCACCCCACATTACGGCAGAACTGGCTCTTCGCTGGGCGAAGCAGCCCGTCGATGCTCAGCCGTCAACCTGGGCGTGGAGGTTGGGTATGGTGCGGCGCTTCGCTGCATGGCGTAGCGCGGCGGATCCTCGTACAGAGATTCCGTCACCAGAGCTCCTTCCCCATCGCTATCATCGAAAGCCCCCCTATATCTACAAGGATGAAGAGATCGAAAACCTGGTTCGTGCAGCCGAACGGCTCCCTTCCGCGAAAGGGCTCAGGGCATTGACCTATTCGACGTGTTTCCGGCTCCTTGCGGTGACGGGGATGCGGGTGAGCGAAGCCGTGGCTCTCGATCGCAACGACGTCGACCTCGAGCAGGGAATCCTCACCATCCGCCGGACGAAGTTCGGCAAGTCACGGCTCCTGCCCGTGCATGCTTCCACCACACATGCCCTGGGCAGCTACCTCGCCCAAAGAGACCATCTCCTTCCCAAGCCGGCGACAAAGGGCCTCTTTGTCTCAGAACGCGGCACTCGGATCACGGAATGGAGCACTCGTTACACCTTTGCCAGGGTGTCCCAGCAGATCGGTCTGCGGGCTGACGAGATGGGGCACGGCCGCGGCCCGCGGCTTCACGATATGCGGCATCGATTTGCCGCCCGGACATTGATCGATTGGTATCGGGCCGGAGTCGACGTAGAGCGTGAGCTCCCGAAGCTCGCCACCTACCTCGGACACGTGCACATCAACGAAACGTACTGGTACATCGAAGCCGTGCCGGAGCTTCTCCAGTTGGCCACCGAGCGGGTGATCGGACAGACCCAGGAGGTCGCGCCATGATCTCTGCGAGCTTTCCGGCCCTCATCCAGTCCTTTTTCAAGGATCGTCTGTTGGACCAAAGGCGGGCGAGCCCTCATACGGTCGCCGGATATCGGGATTCCTTTCGCCTCCTCCTGCAGTTCGCCGCAGAACGACTGGGTAAGACCCCCACAAACCTCCAGATCGAGGACCTCGAACCGTCCTTTCTCGGTGAGTTTCTCCAACATCTCGAGACGGATCGGGAGAACAGCGCTCGCACCCGCAATACGCGCCTGGCGGCGATTCATTCCTTCTTCAGGTATGTCGCCTTCAAGGAGCCCGCCCATGGTTTGCTCTGCCAGCGCGTCCTCGCCATGCCGAGCAAACGCCACGAACGTAAGCCCATCGAGTTCCTCTCCCGGGAAGAGATCGACGCCTTGCTCGAAGCTCCCGACCCGGCGTCTTGGACAGGGAGGCGGGATCGGACGCTGCTCGTGGTGGCGGTTCAGACGGGGCTGAGAGTCTCCGAATTGATCGGGCTGCGCTGCGGAGACGTTGTCCTGGGGAGACGTTGTCCTGGGCACCGGCGCCCACGTGCGCTGCGAGGGAAAGGGCAGAAAGCAGCGCTCTACTCCGCTTCGCAAGGATGCCGTCTCCATGCTCAAGGCTTGGTTGCGGGAGCGACACGGGCTACCCGAAGATTCACTGTTCCCGAGCATCCGGCGCGGCTCCCTGAGCCGCGATGCCGTCGAACGCCTCGTCACGAAACACACCGCCACCGCGCAAGCTCAGTGCCCCTCCCTCAAACGCAAGAAGATCAGCCCCCACGTGCTGAGGCATTCCGCGGCTATGGAGCTTCTGCGGCACGGCATCGACCGATCGGTGATCGCTCTCTGGCTCGGACACGAACAAATGGAGACCACCCAAATGTATCTCCACGCGGATCTGCGCTTGAAGGAGGAGGCGCTCTCCCGAACCGCGCCCTTCGGCACCAGAACCGGACGATACCGGCCCGACGACAAGCTGTTGGCGTTCCTGGAGAGCCTCTGATTATGCCGACTCCGCGCAGAGCCCGCGCGCCTCCAGCCTTGGCTCAGGACCTGCGACTCGGCATAAACCGGGAGTCGGCATGATGCCGTTATCGGCATAACCGTCACACCTTTGCTACGAGAGCCCTGGAACGCTGCTCGTCGGAGCGCCGGGCGGTCTCGAGACACTTCGTCGCGCTGTCGACCTACCTCGGCCACCTCGACATCAAATGCACCTACTGGTACTTGGAAGCGACCCCGGAGCTCATGACGGACATCACCGCCGCTGCCGAATCCCTGGTGGGCGGAGACGCGCGATGACGCCGCTCGCACCGCTGGTGACCAGCTTTCTGCGCGAGCATCTCCCTGTCACCCAAGGCTACAGCCCCCATACGTGCGAGACGTACGCGCACGTCTACCGGCTGTTCTTCCAGTTCGCCGCCGCGCGGTTGAAGACCACGCCGTCGCAGCTCCACCTCGAGCAGCTCGACGCCGCTCTGGTGCTCGAGTTCCTCGCCCACATCGAGGCCGGGCGTGGGAACAGCGCCTCGACCCGCAACGGCCGGTTGGCCGCGATCAAGGCGTTCATGCGTTACGTCGAGTTCAAGGTGCCCTCGGCCCTGAACCAGGTGGGGCAGATCCGCGCCATTCCCAGCAAGCGCCACGATCAGCCGCTCCTCCGGCACCTCGTCATGGAGGAGGTCAGAGCCATCCTGAATGCGCCCGACCTCACGACCCGTCTTGGGATCCGGGACCGGGCCATGATCCACCTGTGCTTCGCCGCCGGGCTGCGCGTCTCCGAACTCGTTGAACTGCCCTTGGCCGGGCTGTCACTCCGGCGTTCGCCGAGCGTTCGCGTGGTCGGAAAAGGACGACGAGAGCGATGCCTGCCGCTCTGGAAGGAGACCGCGGCGGACCTCCG
>JACRCS010000963.1 GCA_016218905.1 Deltaproteobacteria bacterium | reverse complement strand
TCCCCCATAAACGTCCTCGAATCTCATCCGCCGAGTCTCCTGTAGCCACTCCGTCCGTCTCATGCCGGCACCTCCTGCGTGCCCTCATGAACCGGACAGATCATGTGCTACAACCCCGGACAGTCTATCCGCTCCCTACACGCTCAAAACCGGCAGTTGTGAACGGCACTGTGGGGACCTAGAATGCGGTCGAGAGGGACGAATGAGGCTCGGGCGAGGGTTTCTAACCCATGAGGAGGTCCGAATGCAGGGGAGGATCGAAATCGACCAGACAGTCCATTTCGGAAAACCGTGCATCGCCGGGACCAGGATACCGGTGTACGACGTCCTCGAACTGATGAAGGAGGGGATCTCCTTCGAGCAAGTCATAGCGGACTACTACCCCGACTTGACCAGGAAGGACCTGGAAGCCTGCGTGCAGTACGCGATGGACGTGATTGAAGCCGAGGAGATTCACGTCTCGGCTGGCGGCCCGTGAAGTTTCTGCTCGACCAGGACGTTTACGAGATTACTGCTCGGCTGTTGCGGAGCATGGGACACGACGTCGTCACGGCGGCCGATCTCGGGCTTTCAAGGGCCTCCGACCTGGAACTGCTGGCTGCCGCCAGGGAGCGCGAGCGCATTCTCGTGACTCGCGACGCCGACTTCGGCGAGCTCGTGTTCCTGAAGGAGTCGAGCGCGGGGGTTTTGTACCTTCGCATGACGCCGGCCAGTGCGTCCAGCGTTCACGAAGAGCTTGCACGTGTGTTGGCAGAGCACGGCCAGACGGAGCTCATGAAGGCGTTCGTCGTCGTCGAACCCGGGAGACATCGTTATCGGAGGCTTCCTGCGCATCCCGCCGGAAAAGTGCAGTAGGGACCGGGAAGCAGGACGCGGGGTCAGGCACAGCTCCGGGCCGCGAGCTTCGCCAAGGAACGGCGCGGCAGCACCAATGGCTGATCACGCTTACGTCAAATTCGCCGGATCCAGCAGAAAGACCAGCCGGCCGTCGCCGAGGATGGAGTAGCCGGTCACCCCCTTCAGACGCCGCAGCGGGCCCTTGAGGGGCTTTATGAAGAGCTCTTCCTCTCGCAGGAAGCGGTCGACGGCCGCGGCGACGAGGCCTCCGGCGGTCTGAAGGAGCACGAGCGGGAGGCGCCGGAAGCGCTTGGCGCCGGCAAGGCGCAGGAGCTTCGCGACGCGCAGGACCGGCAGCTCTCCCTCGGGCGCCAGGAAGACGTGGGAGCCGTTTCGCGCCTCGATCTCCTTCGGCGTCGCCTCCGCCGTCCGGACCACGCTCCCGACGGGGAAGGCGAGGGTGCTCTTGCCCACGGCCACGGTGAGGACCGGCACGATGGCCACTGAGAGCGGCAGGAGGAGGCGGATCTCGGTCCCGGCGCCCGGGGTCGAGCGGAGCTCCGCGGTGCCTCCGATGCCTTCGATGTGGCTCTTCACCACGTCCAGGCCGACCCCCCGGCCCGACAGCTCCGTGACCGCCTCCCGCGTGGAGAAACCCGGCCGAAAGAGGCAGGCCAGGACCTCGCAGTGCGGCAGGAGCCGACTCTCCTCCTCGGTGAAGAACCCGGACGCCACCGCCTTCTTGCGGACGGCTTCCCGATCGATCCCCTTGCCGTCATCCGCCACGACGACTTCCACGCTGTTTCGGGTGCGGGTCGCGCGGATCTCGACCGTACCCCGGGAGGGCTTTCCCTTACGCCGCCGCTCCTCCGGGCTCTCGACGCCGTGATCCACGGAGTTCCGTACGAGGTGGAGGAGCGGGTCCGCGATCTGGAGCAGGACCGTCTTGTCTAGCCCGATGCCCTCGCCGACGAGCTTCAGCTCCACCTCTTTGCCGAGCGCCGCCGAGGCGCTCCGGACGGCGCGCTTGAGGGTGGCCGCCACGAGCCCGAAGGGAAGGGTCCTCAGGGCCATCACCCGCTCTTGGAAGGATCGGACGACCCTCGCCATCCGGCCGAGCTCCTCGGAGACGATCTCGGACCCGAACGGGCGGACGGTCTCGTCGAGCCGAGACCTCGCGATCGTCAGCTCGCCCAGGAGTCCGACGAACTCGTCGAGGACCGCCACCGGAACCGGAACGGTCTCGGGCAGACGGACTTCCGACTCGGCAGCTGCGGCGGCGGGTTGCACCGGCTCGACCTCGGTCCCCGTCGCGGGACCCACGAGCTCGAGCGAGAGGGCGGTCGAGGCAGCCTCCTGCCCCGGAAACTCGATCCCCTTCAGCTCGGTCAACGTGTCGCAGAGCGCCTCGACGTCGGCTCTCGCCACGCCTTCCAGCGTCAGGAGGAGCTCGCAGCCGCAGTGCCCTCCGAGCAGCTCCTCTTCCGAAGGCAGCGAGGAGAGGAGAACGCCGAGCTCCCTGAACCTCGTCAGGATCAGATAGGCACGCGCCGCCGGCGCGAGGCACCCGGGATCGATCAGGAAGCGGACCACCAGGCGCTCGGCGTCCGGTTCGGCGCCGGATTCCGAGGGCCGGTTCGGCGCGAGGGAGAGGTCGGACCACGGGACCTTGCCCTCTCCCCCGGCGGCAATATCCTCGCGCATCTCGGAGAGCCGATCGCACGCCCGGAGCGCCGTCTGGATACCGGCGGGGTCCGCGCGCCCGGCCGGGCGCCAGGCGTCGAAGACGTCCGCGAGGGTGTGGGCGAGCTCGGCCATGTCGCCGTAGCCCATAGACGCGGCCATGCCCTTCAGGCTGTGGATCTCCCGGAAGAGGGCGTCCCGCTCGCCGGGCCCCGGCGCGTCGGCCGCGAGGATCTCTTCGGCCTTGGCGAGATGTTTCGCGCTCTCCTCCAGAAAGAGCCGGAGGTAGCGGTCCATCCCGCTCATCGGCTCACCCGCTGCCCGGGCGCCGGGTCCCGGAGCGCCTTGGCCACCGCGTCCAGGAGCCGCTCGTCTTCGAAGGGCTTTAGCACGTAGTCGCGCGCGCCGAGGGCGATGGCATCGAGGAGCGTGCGCTGCTCGCTGATGGAGGAGCAGATCAGAACCCGGGCGCCGGGATGGCGGGCACGGAGCCGGGCGAGGGCATCCAGGCCCGACATTCCGGGCATTACCAGGTCGAGG
>JACRCS010000967.1 GCA_016218905.1 Deltaproteobacteria bacterium | reverse complement strand
GCGAGCTCCTGCAGGAGCTCCTGAGCGCCAAGCGGTACAAGCTCCTGGAGGACGCCGAGACGCTCGACCCCGTGGACGGGTACTGCCTGCCGCAGTTCTTCGCCGACGTGCACGAGGGGCTCTTCGAGGAGCTCGAGGCAGAGCACCCCGTCGTCAACGTCTACCGCAGGGAGCTCCACCGCAGCTATCTGGCGCACTTGAAGGCCCAGCTCACCGCATCGCCGCCCTCCTCTCCGCGGGCGAGCCTCGCCGACACGTCCCAGGCGGGAAGCGACTTTCCCGTGTCTCCGACGGACACCGACTTCGTGGCGGTCGGGAGGGGCTCGCTGGCGAAGCTCGGCAAGAAGATCGAAGGGGCGCTGCCGCGAGTCGAGGACGAGAGGACGCTCATGCACCTCCAGGAATGCCTGCGGGAGATCGAGCTCCTCCTGGGCGGACCGCAGGGTCCCGGGAAGGACCAATTCGGCTCCCGCGCGCCCGTGGCATTGCAGTAGCCTTCGGTCTTCAGTTATCGGTTGTAGGGTGGGCTCTGCCCACCATCCTACCCAGCGCCTTCCTACCTGGTGGGCAGAGCCCACCCTACCAACTGACAACTGATGACTGAGAACCGATGATCGGGTACTCTTCCTTCTTCCTGACGCCGAGGGTCCCATGGCGACGATCCGGGAGATGATCGAAGAGCAGGAGGAGTGCCTCCTCCACCCGAGAGCGGCCCGTTCCCGGATGAGCCGGGGAAGGCTCCGGCCCGAGGCTCCCTGCGACATCCGGCCCGCCTTTCAGCACGACCGCGACCGGGTCCTTCACTGCAAGGCGTTCCGGCGCTTGAAGCACAAGACGCAGGTCTTCCTGGCTCCGGCCGGCGATCACTATCGGACCCGCCTCACCCACACGCTCGAGGTGAGCCAGATCGCCCGGACCGTGGCCCGGGCGCTGCGCCTCAACGAGACGCTCGTGGAAGCCATCGCCCTCGCCCACGACCTGGGTCACACACCCTTCGGCCACGCGGGCGAGGCGGTGCTCGACCGGCTCCGTCCGGGCGGCTTCCACCATTCCTACCAGAGCCTGCGGGTCGTGGACCTCCTGGAGCGCGACGGCCAGGGGCTCAACCTCACCCAGGAGGTACGCGAGGGCATCCTGCAGCACACGAAGGGCAAGGGGGAGATCCTGCGGCCGGAGGGGAGCCTCGAGGGGCAGGTGGTCCGGGTGTCGGATTTGATCGCCTACCTGACGGCCGACGTGGACGACGCCCTGCGCGCCGGCGTCATCCGCAGAGAAGAGATCCCGCCCGTGGTCCGCGAGCGCCTGGGGGAGACGCACGGTCAGCGGATCGACGCCATGGTACGCGACGTGATCCGGCAGACCCTCGAGCGAGACCTGGCCGAGGTCGCCCTCGGCGACGCGGTACACGAGGCCGCCGTCGTCCTGCGGGAGTTCCTCTACGACCGCGTCTACGACAATCCGACCGTCCACGGAGACTTCATCAAGGCGGCCAAGATCCTGCAGGAGCTGTACGGCTACTTCCTCGAGCACCAGGAGCGTGTCCTCTCGGAGTGGGCCCAGGCGCTTCCCGGCGAGCGAGTGGAGGACCTGGCCACGGACTTCCTCGCGGGGATGAGCGACCGCTACGCCCTCGGCCTCTATGAGTCCATCTTCATGCCCCAGCCTTGGAAGGTGCTCTGACGTGCCCCATTTGAGTCGGCGCGCGCCGGGCCGAAAAGAATGCGAAACGACCGTCCCCCTGGGGCGGTCCACGCCGGAGGAGAGGAATGCCGAAGACCCTGCTCGTCGTTGACGACAGCGCCACGATCCGCGAAGCGGCGAAGCTTGCGCTGACCGGAGAGGGGTGGTCGGTGCTCGAAGCCGCCACGTCCGACGAAGCGCTCTCGCTCCTCCGAGCCCAGGCGCCGGATGCCGTCCTCTGCGACGTGGCCCTGGGAGAGGAGGACGGCTACGAGCTCTGCCGAAGGATCCACCTCCTCCCGGAAGGCGCGGGCGTCCCGGTGGTGCTGTTGGGTTCCAGGGTGAGCCAGGCCGCCGCCACGGCGGTCGGGGCCGTCGCCAACCTCGTGAAGCCCTTCGGCTCGGACGAGCTCACCGAAACCCTCCGTTCGGCCCTCGACACGGTCGCCTTCGACTTGGCGTTCTCCGATCTCGACGCGGGCGCGGAAGGCCCCCTCGTCCCGGAGACCGGTTTCCCTGACTTCGCCGGCGATAGCACAGAGGACGACTTGGAGATCATCGAGCTCTCGAGCGGCGAAGACTTCGAGGACTTGGAGCTCCTGGAGGACCTGGAGCCGGTGGAGCTCGCAACCGGCCCGCAGCGGCCCGTACCGCTGGAAGAGCAGGGGGAGGAGCCCGAGGCGTTTGCCGCACGGCTCCAAGAGCCGGTGGAGCTTTCCGCCTCGTTCGAAGAGTCGGAGGACTTCCTCGCCCCCGGGAAGAACGCTCTCCTGGACGAGGCACTCGGTGACGAGCTCTCGCTCGAGCTCGACGCCTTCCGGAAACCAGCCCCGCGGGAGGAGAGCGCTGCCCCCGCGGCATGGCCCGAACCGGAGTCCGACTCCGCGGACCTGGAGCCCTCCCCCTCCGCCGAGGCCGAGCCTCCGCCCCCGCCCCCGCCCGGTCCATCGGCCGCAGGGCCCGAGGAGACGGACCTCCTGGCGGCCCAGATCGCCCGGACGGCCGAAGAGGCCGCCCGGACCGCCCTGGAGAAGAGCCTCTCGGCGGAACGCCTCCTCCCGGCCGTGGAAGCCATCGTGCAACGCGTCGTCTGGGAAGTCGTGCCGCCGCTGGCGGAGCGGCTGATCCAGGAGGCCATCGACAAGCTCCGCCAGGAGCCGCCGCCCGCCTGACGGGCGCTCCGGTTCCGGATCCACTTCGCCGCTCCCGCGAGGCCGATCGAACCGACTGGCGTGCCCGGACTGCGTGTTCGTAGCGCCGGAGGATGTCCTGCGCATGGAAGAGGCGCGCCGCCCCAGTGACCGGCGAGAGCCGTTGCTGATCAAAAGCCGTTCTGATAACGTTCCGGGGACGGCGGTGAACGCGGCTTCCTGAGAACCGGGGGTCTTCGGCCCTGCTCCGAACGTTGCACACAACGACGGACGACGCGGCCCCCGACGGAGCCATGAGTCTCCCACCTCTCGGAGAAAAGGCAGGAGAGGACGAGGATCCCATGACCCGTTTCCTGGCGGCTTCGGAAGTGCTCCTTCTCGGCGCAGCCGCCTTGTTCACTCTAGGGTTCGTGGTCTCGAGCGTCCGGGAGAAGGAGAAGAGGGCTGCCCTGATCGGAGGCGCCCTGTCCGCAGGTCTGCTGGCGGCGGGCCTCCTCGTCGGGGCGTTCTCGAGCGCGGGTTTCTTCGGGGGCTCGGGCGGCCTCCTGCTCCTCGTCGCCCTCCTCGTCGCGACGGTTGCGCCCGTCCTCCTCCTGGCGAGGCGAACGGCCCCCAACCCGCGAGCCCTGGAGGGCACCAAGGGCTACGTCCGCGGGGAGGTGAAGCGGTTCGACGAGCGCGACGAGGTCTTCGCGCGAAATCGGATGCTTCGGCCGGGCACGGAGCCCTACCGGCAGTTCTATGCCGAACACCCGGAGTGGGAGGAGTTCGACGCCCGGCGAAGGGAGCGGGGCGGCCCGACGGGCATTCCCGGCACGCTGGACCGGCCCCACGAGGGGCCGAACGTCGCGCTTGCGGGCGCCTCCCAGCTCTTCCCGATGCACGTGGGCAGGCCGGAGATCGTCAAGCCGACGCCGCCTCCCCAAGTCCAGGGCAACAGGCTGACGCTCAGTCCCAAGGAGGCGACGGAGCGGGTGAAGGGCTATGCCAGGCACCTGGGCGCCGTCCTCGTGGGCGTTACCGAGGTGAATCCGTTGTGGGTGTACGGCCGGCGCGGAGAGATCTTCTACGAGAACTGGGAAGACTGGGGGAAGGAGATCCACGTCGACCATCCCTACGCGATCCTCTTCGCCGTGGAGATGTCCCGGGAGCTGGTGTGGACTTCGCCGCACACCCCCACCGGAATCGCCACGGGGACCGAGTACGCGAGGGCAGCGTTCATCGCGACGCAGCTCGCGGCCTTCATCGCCAACCTCGGGTACGCCGCCACGGCCAACCACCTGCGCCACCACGAGATCCTGCTCGTCCCGATGGCCGTGGACGCAGGCCTGGGGGAGATCTCCCGGATGGGGTACGTGATCACCAAGGAGTACGGGCCGAGGATCCGGCTCGGAGGCGTGACGACCGATCTGCCGCTCGTGGCGGACCGACCCGTGGATATCGGCGTCGAGGACTTCTGCACGGTCTGTAAGAAGTGCGCGCGCTGCTGCCCCTCACGCTCTATCCCGCACGGCGGGCCGGAGGTGGTCAACGGAACGCTGCGCTGGAAGCTCGAGGCGGAAAGCTGCTTCGACTACTGGGGCAAGATGCAACCTGTGCATGAGGGTATGCCCCTGGAGCCACCCCCGAACCCTGCCCCACCGTCTCCTGGTCGAGCTGATCTCGAGGAACCCCTTAGCGAGGCGCATCTTCTCCCCCATGGACGACCTGTTCTACGGGAGAAAGCCCAAACCCGGGCCGGCCCCGGCTTGGGCTGCGTATCGCTGACGGCGCGGGGGCACGGCTCGTCTTCTCCGCTTCGCCTCCACCTCGCCAGCAGCCTTGCGGGCCGCGGGGATCGCAACGCGGTGGTCGCTCACAGCGCCACCAGGTACCCGGGCGGGCACAGCGACCTCACGGGAGGTGTGGTCATCGGCCGCAAAGAGCTCCTGGAGCCCATCTGGGATGTGGCGCAAGAACCTGGTGCCAGATGACTGCCCCCGAAGTGGCCTTCCTGCTCGCCCGCAGCATCCGGACGTTGGTCTGCCGGGTTTGCGCACAACGGCACGGCGCAGAGAGTGGCGGAGTTCCTGGCCGCTCACAGGCGCGTCCTGAGCGTCAACTATCCGGGGTTGGGGAAGGCTCCGAACCGGCTCATGCCGGAGACCTAGTGGACGACCTCAGACGGGCGCTCGGGGTCCAGGGAAGCGCGGCCGTGTTGGGAGGTAAGTTCGGCTATGACTCGGAACCCGCGATGTACGGCGGGATCCTTCTCCTGATCGGGGCCTCGATCTGGAACACTGGCCGAGGAAGCGGCTACCCCCTCGTTCGGCCGGCGTCCCGGCCGGCCCCGGGGGATGACGGACGGGACGCGACCAACACCCAAGCGGAGGTAGAGACCATGAGCACGAAGCGAAAAGTGGAAGTCTTCAGCGCGGGGTGTCCCGCGTGCCAGGACGCGGTCGACCTGGTGAACCGGCTCGCGTGCCCGGACTGTGACGTGCAGGTGTTCGACATGAAGGACCCGGCGGTTGCGAGCAGAGCCAAGGCTCTGGGCGTGCGTTCCGGGCCGGCGGTCGCCGTGGACGGAAAGCTTGCGTCCTGCTGCGCCGGGCGCGGCGTGGACGAGAGCGCCTTGCGCGCCGCGGGGGTCGGCACGCCGCTCTCGTGAGGGAGGCCCGAGGCGGGGCGGGTGCCCCCCTTCAGGTCCGGTTGAGCCGCCAGTCGTAAGGCCGGTACTCCACCCCCAGGTTTTCCGCGTGCTCCTCCAGGAAGCGCCGGTCAGCGACGTTCGCCTTCGTTCCCCACGCCTTTTTCCGTTGACCGGCGCTCCACCCGAATCGAGGCGTGCTGTTTCGACAGCGTGCGCCGGTTGCTGCGGGCGAGAGGCCAACTTCTCGCAGTAATCTACTGGTTCGTGAGGAAGGGAGCCCATCCGGGGACCGAGCGGTTCCGGCATGGAAAGTGACAGAGCGCCCTCTTCAGCGGTGGCGCAGGAGCGTTCCCAGCCCGAGGGGATTCTTCTTCTCGATCCAGCGGGGCAGGAGGAAGAAGAGGAGGACCATCGCGAGGCCGAGCCAGAGACCCCACCGGCGCTCGATCGCCAGGGCGGAGCCGAAGTAGTTGTACATAAACGTGAGCGGGATCATCCCGAGGAGCGTCGCCAGGGTGTAGCTTTGAAGGGTCATCTTGGTGAGGCCGGCCCCGTAGCTGACGACGTCGAAGGAGACGAACGGGATCAGGCGGGAAAGAAAGACGACGAGCGTTAAAGCGCGGTCCGAGCAGCGGGGGCAGAAGCTCACGTGGCCCTTGAGGAAGCGGCTCCACGAGCCGCCGGCCCAGGCAGCGGGCGATGAGAAAGGCGGCGGATGCGCCGGCCACGGCGCCCGCGAGCGAGTAGAGGGTCCCGAGCCAGGGGCCGAAATAGGCGCCCGCCGCGAGGTCCAGGGGAAGAGTAGGGATGGGGCTGACAATCACCGCGAGAGCCATGATCCCCATGTACACGAGCGGCGCGAAGGCTCCCGCCCGCCCGAGGACGCCCTCGATGGCGTCGGGCGTGAAGCGTGACGAGAGTTCCCAGGTGCGCTCCGCCAGCCAGACGAGCCCGAGGAGAGCCGGAAGGGCGAGCCCGCGCAGGCTGGCCCGGTCGATCGGTTTTCCGAAGGTCATTCGTTCGTCCGCGTCCTCCCGTGCGGAGAGTACCGGCATGCGGCCTCGAATCGCAACGGCGTCGGCACTGAAAGCAGGCCTCGACTCCGTACCATGGTACGTACCCTGTGCTGAGCCCATGGCGAGACCATGAAGGACCTTACGATCGGCCAAATTGGCCAAACAAGCAGAGCCGGCGCGGCAGGCGCCGCGATCTCGAGCTTTCTGGCGTCCGCGTGCTGCATCCGCCTCGGCTCTCGGTTGCGATATGCTTCCGAACGGCATCGCACCGTCCGAAGCGGCCGCATGGCTTCGGCCGCCGGGGAGCGGCCATTCCCTATCCGCCCCTGAGGAGAATGACATGCCCCGGGACATCCCCGTCGGGAACAGCAGGCTGCTCATTTGCTTCGACGCCGACTACGCGATCCGCGATCTCTACTTCCCCCACGTGGGCGCGGAGAACCACCTCGGCGGACGCCCGTCTCGTTTCGGGGTGTGGGTGGACGGGAGGTTCTCGTGGGTCGGTCAAGGCTGGAAGAGGGAACTTCGATACGCGGCCGAAACCCTCCTGTCCGAGGTGAGCCTCTACTGCGAAGAACTGAGGCTCCTCCTCACCTGCCGGGACGCAGTCGACTTCCATGAGAACGTGTATCTGCGCGAGGTCACCGTCCAGAATCTGCTCCCCGAGCAGCGCGAGGTGCGCCTCTTCTTCTGCCAGAACTTCGCCATCTCAGGAAACGACGTGGGCGACACCGCCGCTTTCGACCCGGTCAGCGGAGGCCTCGTCCACTACAAGGGCGCCCGGTACTTCCTCGCGAACGGCAAGGGGCATGACGGGACCGGCCCAAGCCAGTTTGCCGTCGGTCAGAAGGAGAGTCAGGGCCGCGAGGGAACCTGGCGCGACGCGGAGGACGGTTCCCTGTCGGGAAATCCTATCGCACAGGGATCGGTGGACTCGGTTCTGAGCCTCACCCTGCAGGTGGACGGGCTCGACAGCAAGACGGCCTACTACTGGCTATCGGCCGGCCAGACCTGGAGCGAGGTGCGCCAGATCGACGCCTTGGTCCGAAACAGAAGCCCGGAAGCGCTCGTACGGCGCACCGCCGACTACTGGCGTCTATGGGTGCGCAAAGAAGCCCCGGATCTCGACGGGTTGCCCTCGAACGTCTCCGAATTGTACGTCCGCAGTCTCCTGGTCCTGCGGACGCAGACCGATTGGGCCGGCGGGATATTGGCAGCCAATGACTCGGACGTGGTGCAGTACAACCGAGACACCTACTCGTACGTTTGGCCAAGGGACGGGGCGCTCGCAGCCCATGCCTTCGACGAGGCCGGCTATCCGATGGCCGCGCAGCGCTTCTACGAATTCGCCGCCCGCGCCATCGAACGCGAGGGATACCTCCTTCACAAATACAACCCGGACGGGACCCTCGCGTCCTCATGGCACCCGTGGTTCGAAAAGGGCCGGACGCAATTGCCGATCCAGGAGGACGGTACGGCGCTGGTCCTCTGGGCGCTCTGGCACCACTTCGTCCGCTATCGCGACATCGAGTTCATCAAGCCTCTATACAGGCCGCTCGTGACGACCGCCGCCGACTTCCTCTGCGGGTACCGGGATCCCCAGACGGGACTACCATCCCCCTCCTACGATCTCTGGGAAGAGCGGCGCGGAACCTTCGCCTTCACCGTTGGCGCGGTGTTTGGGGGACTCACCGCAGCCTCGCTCTTCTGCACCGTCTTCGGTGACACGGAGAGGGCCGAGCGGTACCGAAGCTGCGCGGCGTCAGTCCGAGACGCGACCTCCCGCCACCTCTGGCTGGAAAAAGAGGGGCGCTTCTGCCGGGGCATACTGGAGCTAAACGACGGCGGCGCCGCGGTCGACGACGCACTGGACGCAAGCCTCTGGGGCCTCTTTGCCTTTGGGCTCTACGAGGCCGCCGATCCGCGCGTCGAGGCGACGATGCAGGCGCTGCGGGAGCAGCTCTGGGTTAGATCCGAGATAGGCGGGCTGGCACGCTACGACGGGGACATCTATCACCGCGTGCGTTTGGACGTCCCGGGGAACCCGTGGATTCTTTGCACCCTGTGGTTCGGGGACTACCTCACGGACAGAGCCACCACAGAGGAGGAACTGAGCGAAGCGGTGGAGCTGCTCCGATGGGCAGCGCGTCGCGCGCTACCCTCCGGGGTGCTGCCCGAGCAAGTCGATCCGTCTACGGGGCGGCCCCTTTCGGTCGCGCCCCTCGCCTGGAGCCATGCGACCTTCGTCGCGTCTACTCAGCGCCTCGTAAAGCGCCTCAGGAAGATCAAGAGCTGCCCGACCTGCGGCTTGCCGCTGTCCGAGGCGGCTCGAAAGGACGATTGGCTCGAGCGGCTCTTCTCCGAGGCATGCGACGCCATCCGCGGCTTGTGCCGGGTGAGGTGAGGACATGGGGAAGCCGGCATGCCTGTTCCGTTTCTCCCCTGCGTTCGTGATGGCCGTTGCTGCGTCGCTGGTCTGCGGGGCGTCCCTGGCTGCCGAGCGATCGCTCCGGATAGATGACTTCGAGCACGGCCTTCGAAAGGGCTGGGGGGTGAAGCGATTTAAGGACGCGACGGTCTACACGGTGGTTCGGGAAGGGTCGGGACACGTGCTGAGGGCCGAGAGCAACGCGGCGGCATCGGCTCTGATCTTCAAGATCGAGTACGCCCTTGACGAGTACCCGATTCTCACGTGGAGGTGGAAAGTGGAGAACACCATTTCAGGGGGTGACGAGACCCGGAAATCCGGTGACGACTATGCTGCCCGCGTCTACGTGGTCTTTCCCGGTTGGGTGCCTTCGAAGACGCGCAGCGTCAATTACATCTGGGCGAACCGTTTGCCCAGAGATGCGCACGCGCCCAACCCCTTCTTCGCCGGCGCGGTGATGCTCGCTGCGGAGAGCGGACCGGCGCGCGTCGGCACCTGGGTGACGGAGCGCCGAAACGTCCTCCAAGACTACCGGAGGATTTTTGGGGAGGATCCGCCGCGCGCCGGCGCACTTGCTCTCATGACCGACACGGACAACACGGGAGGATCCGCAGTCGCCTACTACGATGACAGTCGCCTCGAACGTGATGACCGGGGAGACCCCTCCGAGTGAGCAACGAGACGGCGCCCTTCGGTGTAAGCGGTGTTCTGGCTAGTGACGCATCGTTTCGGGGTATCCGCGGACGATCCGCTCCCGATTTTGACAGCCGGCTCAGAGCCTTTAGGCTCCAAGCGGCACTATCGGCGCCGTGAGGGGTTCCACCTCAGAGGCCGCACGCGGGTGTCATGAAGGAGTCCCGAGGCAGAGACCGAGCCGCGAGCGGGGTCCCCGCCTGTCCTCGAATCCTGCGGCGGCTGATCCTCGTCGCTTCGGCAGCGTGCGCCGGTTGCTGCGGGGGAGGGGCCAACTTCTCGCAGTACCCGGGGTTCGCGGAATACTTCCTCGCCCATCCGCCGGCGCAAGAGCTCCCCAACGGAGCCGACCGGGCTCTCCTGGAGCGCTTTCGCCCGCGGCTCTGGCTCCCCGCCGGGCATCCCGGTCCCATCGACTTCTACAAAGACTACATCGCAAATGGCTTCCTCACGGATGGTGCGGGGCGGCTCGTCAGCCGCAACGTGACCCGCGAGCTCTTGAACGCGCACAAGGCGGACCCGGGAGCCGTCTTCGTCCACGAGGAGAAGCGGGGCACAAGCTCCCCGGTGGTCCTTGGCCGCGTCACCCGGGAAGAGGTCTCGTTCGAGATCGAGGGGCGAAGCGTCTCCCGCCCCTTTACCTTCCTCCGCTATCACTTCGTCTTCGAGGCTTCGGGGCTTCCTGCGGGGATCCCCCCGTCGCAGGAGGCCGCTGCCCGCCTCCTGGGAGACCCCGAGGATTGGCATCAGCTCGACCACTACACGGCCGTCACGGTCGTACTCGAGGGATGGGGATCGGAGCCCGGCCGCCCGGTGGCCGTCATGATGCAGCAGCACAACGGCGTGCGCACCTATCTCGCCGGCGAGGGCATCCATCTGCCGCCCGATGGACGGCCCGAAATCGACGTCGCCATCCGATCCAACGAGCTCTATCCCCATGCGCCGGGGCGGACCCGGCATAGGGCGGTGGCCATGCCGGACAAGGAGGGGATGCGCTACTGGCTCGCCGGGGGCTCACGGCCTCGATACTCGGCCGACGACGTCACGGACGGTGCCCGCGAGGCCGGGTATTCCCTGGCCTTCCTGCCACCCGACGACGCGTTCTACGTCTTCCAGGGCTTCCTGGGAGAGCGCCGCTGTCTGCCGGGCCGAGACGGTCCGCCGGGAGCCGATTACAACACCCGGCCGGAGCTCAAGCCCCTGGGCCTCCAGCTCTCGATCGGATACTGGCGGGAGGGAGATCCGGGCGACATCGCCCGGCTCGAGCACACCGTCGGGAAGAAGGGCGACTACCTGGGCTTCGCCCGCCTCCAGGGGGCCGAGCTCCTGCGCGGCCTGGAGCGGATGCAGGCCGTGCAAGGGGACCGCGCCCGGCGACCGAACCTTCAACCGTCCGCGGGCGGCGTGCACGCCCGTCCTTTGAGGTGGAAGAGGAGCTTCAGCACCGCTTTCGTGCGGTCGCTGAAGAGCTTTTCCGCGAAGTAATCCCCGGCGGCCCGCTTCGAGATCTCGGAGAGGGTGGGGTACACGTGAACCGCTCCGGCCAGAGTGGAGAGCTTCACGCCGCCGTTCAGGGCGGCGATCCACTCGTGGATGAGCTCGCCCGCGTGGACACCGATTAGCTGGCAGCCGAGGAGCTTCCCCTTGGGGCTCACCAGCACCTTGATCTTCCCCAAGGGCTCGGCCTCGGCGAGCGCCCGGTCGTTCTCCGCGAAGCGCGACTCCAAAACCCGGTACTCCACTCCTTCCTTCCTCGCGCGCTTCTCGTTCAAGCCGACGCTCGCCACCTCCGGGTCGGTGTAGGTGCACCAGGGGGCCTTGGAGTAGTCGGCCTTCCGGGGGAGGCGAAGGACGGCGTTCGAGACGGCGATGCCGGCCTCGTAGCCTGCGATGTGGGTGAAAGGCAAGACGCCGTTCACGTCGCCGCACGCGTAGACGTGACCCTGGTTGGTGCGCAGCCGGGCGTCTGCCGGGATGCCCTTCGGGGAGTAGGTGACGCCTGCGGCGTCGAGCCCCAGCCCCTCCACGTTGGGACGCCGCCCGGTGGCTACCAGCAGTGCGTCGGCCTCGAGCACTCGGGTCTCGCCTTCGCCGGAGGCGGGAGCAACCGTGAGGCGGACGCCCGCGCCGGCCGTCTCGGCCTTGAGGCCCTTGGTGCCGGTAAGGATCACCATGCCTTCGGCTTCCAGGCGTCCCCGGAGGATCTCGGCGAGATCGGCGTCCTCGGGGCCGAGGATCTGGTCCACGAACTCGACGACGATCACCTTCGAGCCGAGGCGCTGGAAGGCCTGCGCCAGCTCCAAACCGATGGGCCCGCCCCCGAGGACCAGGAGGCGAGAAGGAAGCTCGCGCTGCGAGAAGACCGTCTGGTTGGTCCAGTAGGGGATGCCGGCGAGGCCCTCCACCGGAGGGACGGCGGGGGAGGACCCGGTGGCCACGATCCAGCTTCGGGCGGTCAGCCGTGCGCCGTCCACCTCGATCGCGTGATCGTCCACGAACCGAGGCGTGCCGAAACGGACTTCGGCGCCCAGCCGGCAGAAGCGCTCCGGGGAGTCGTGCTCCTGGATCTTCTCGATGACGGACCGGACCCGGTCCATCACGGCGCCGAGTTCCACCTGGGGGAGCGCGAGCTCCGGGAGACCGAACTCCGCGGCTCGCCGGGTCTGGGCCCAGACGGATGCCGTGCGGATCAGGGTCTTGGAGGGGACGCACCCGTAGTGGAGGCAGTCGCCCCCGAGCGCCGTCGCCTTCTCGATCAGGATCGCCTTCGCCCCGAACTGGGCCGCGCCGGAGGCCGCGGTAAGCCCGGCGGCACCCCCGCCCAGGATGCCGATGTCGTAGTCGAAGCTCGCCATGCCTGCTCCTCTCCGCCCGCCTGGACCGCTCCCGCCGGAAGGAAGATCTCCGACGTCGCGGCGGGCGTGTTCACACAGAGAATAGGGCCGCCTACTCCAGATCCCGCTTCATCCGTTCGAACTCTTCCTTCGAAATCTCACCGCGGGCGTAGCGTTTCTTGAGGATATCGAGGGCCGACTCCCGCATCTCCCCTTCGCCCCCTCCGCCACTGCGAGAAGATAGCCAGCGGACCGCCGCGATAAGCCCGAAGACCACCAAGGCCCAGAAGAGCAGCATGAAGAGCCAGCCGAAGGAGTGCATCGGCCAACCCCAATCCATCATCCCCATCCCGTGCGCGTGTGCCATGACGTTGCCCTCGGTTCTTCTTCGCGGATGTCTTCCAGACCAGAATACCCTCACGGATTTTGGCCCTGTCGAGACATATCCGGCGGTGGCAGGCCGGTTCCTCCGAGGCCGGTCCTGCGCTGGACTGCTCACCCGTCGAGCCCCCGTGCTCCGGCTCCAATGCTCCGCCTCAGGGCTTCCCGTTCATCGGGGGTGAGCCCGAAGGCCGGGGGCTCTTTGAGCTCGCTGCGGATCCATTGGTGCAGGAGCCGGATCTGCCGCCGATAGCGGGAGCACGCGTCGCACAGGAAGAGATGCATTCGGAGGGCGAGCCGCTCCTTGAGCGCCAGTCTCACGTCGAGTGCTTTGGAGGCGAGTTGGGAGGCCTCTCTGCAACGGATCATCGTGCCGTCTCCTTGCCGGGGATCCCGAACCCGCCCCGCTCCAGGCACCTGCGCAAGGCGAGCCGCGCCCTGTGGAGCAAGACCCAGAGGTTCGTGGCGGTGACCCCGAGCACCTGGCACAGGTTCTCGGTTGAAACTCCCTCCAGCTCCCGAAGGGAGAACGCGCTTCGATGGCGGGGCGGCAACTCGGCCATACAGCGCTGCAGGATGGCCCAGAGCTCGGACCGATCCAGTGCCTCGTCGGGGTCCGAACGCCACGAGCTTGGCGGGTCCCTCCACCGGCCCTCTGCATTGAAGAAATCATCGCCTCCTTCGGCCGGCCTCAGGGGAGCTTCCCTGGCGAGCCGCCGGAAGTGGTCGGAGATCTTGTTCTTGAGGATGCCGGTGAGCCAGGTCTTCGCGGAGGACCGGCCCGCGAAACCGCTCCGGGCTCGCAGGGCCGACGCGAAGGTCTCCTGCACCAAATCCTTTGCCGTCTCCCGGTCCCCCACGCGCAAAAGCGCGTATGCGAAGAGTCTGTCGCCGAAGGCGTCGACCCACTCCTCCGGGTGCGGAAGCGTGCCGGGAGCGGACTCGGCCTCGCCGCGGGTCGCGCCGTCCTCCGGCGGTTGTTCCATCTCCCCCGCCGCCCGTTTCGCCGGCAGGGATCGTCGCCGCGACATCTCCTTCCCTATACCTTCTTCGCCAGGGCAGCCCGCGCGATGCGGGTCACGTACAAGGTGACCGCCACCGTGGCCGCCAGCCCGACGACGTAGAGAGCCCACTGGGCGGGTGTGCGCTCGTGCCCCTGCTGTCCCAGGGTAGCCAGGCTCCCCGCCAGGGAGCCCAGGTACACGTACATCACGGTGCCCGGAAGCATGCCGATCCAGGAGGCGAGGAAGTAGGCCCGGAGCGACACGCGGGTGAGCCCGTAGGCGTAGTTGAGCAGGTTGAACGGGAACACCGGCGACAGGCGCGTGAGCCCCACGATCTTCCAGCCCTCCCGGGCGACCGCGTCGTCGATCGCCTTGAACTTCGCGTTCCCCTCGATCTTTCGGGCCACCCAGCCCCGGGCCAGGTAGCGGCCGACCAGGAAGGCCGCCGCGGCCCCCAGGGTGGCAGCCACCGACACGACCGCGGCGCCCTGGACGACCCCGAAGATCGCACCGGCTCCCAACGTGAGGATCGAGCCGGGAAGGAAGAGGACGCTGGCGGCGACATAGAGGGCGATGAAGGCCGTAGGCCCCCAGGCCCCCAGCGCGTCGATCCAGGCCAAGGCGTCCCGGAGGAGCTCCTGGACCTGGAAGTACCGTGCCCCGACTAGCACCGCCGCCACCGCCGCGGCGATCAGGAGGAGCCTGAGCTTTCCGCTTCCACCCGTTCCCGCCGCTGCCTCGTTCATCCACGTTCCTTTCTCGCACTTCACCCGAGCGCCG
>JACRCS010000965.1 GCA_016218905.1 Deltaproteobacteria bacterium | reverse complement strand
GATGCGCGCCTTCTGCTTGGTCGAGCGGGCCTTCGCGCCGCGGGCGAGCCAAGCCTCTTCCCGGCGCAGCAGGTTCAGCAGGCGCGCCTGGGTCCGCTCGGCGAGCGCGAGGCGTTCGGCCTTCTGCTCCAGATACGAGGAGTAGCCGCCGGCGTAGGCGGTGAGCCTTCCCCCCTCCAGCTCGAACATCCGGGAGACCACGCGATCGAGGAAGTAGCGGTCGTGGGTGACGAGGAGGAGCGCGCCCGGATAGCCCGCCAGGTGCTCCTCCAGCCACTCGATCGTCTCGAAGTCGAGCTGGTTCGTCGGCTCGTCCAGGAGCAGGACGTCCGGCTGGGCAAGGAGGAGCCCCGCCAGCGCGACGCGCTGGTTCCAACCGCCGGAGAGGGTCCCGACGCGGGCGTCGGGATCCGGGATCGCGAAGCGGGTGCAGATCTCCTCCACCCGGTGGCCGAGGTTCCAGGCGCGGTGGAGGTCGAGCCAGGCGTGGATCTCTTGCTGCTCGGCGAGGAGGCGCTCCAACTCGGGACCCGAGGCGCCGGCGAGCCGGGCGGCGACGGCTTCGTGGCGGCTCAGGTGCTCCCGCGCCTCCCCCAGGTGGGCTTCGAGGACCTGGCGGACGGTGGCGCAGAGGTCGAGGTCGGGCCGTTGCGGTAGGTAGGCGACCGTGGCGCCGCGCTTGCGCGCGATGCGGCCCGCGTCGGCTTCCTCAAGCCCGGCGACGATCCGGAGGAGGGTCGATTTGCCCGAGCCGTTCCGCCCGACGACGCCGACCTTCGCGTCGTCGCCGAGAGTGAACGCGACGCCGTCGAGCACAGCCGTGGGGCCGTAGCTCTTCCGTAGGTCGGCGATGTCGAGGACGTTCATGGGCGGCTCCACGGGATTCGGAGCGGGCCAGTGTGACAGGAATTCGGGGCGGACGCCACTCGGGCCGTGGGGAATGGACGAAGTGGACGACGTGGACCGAGTGGACGACAGGGACGGGGTTGACCCGGTCCATCAAGTCCACTCAGTCCACTGGGTCCGCTCTAGTCTTTCCTCCGGCGCTTTTCAGGGTCCGGCCGCCGGGGCCGCGACTCCCGCACGGGCGACGGCGGCGTGCTCCGGGACGGAAGGGGGGCCGTCGAGGAGCGGCGAAAGCTCCGGCAGGAGCATCCCGAGGAGCTGGACCGGCAGCGCGCTCGTGAAGCCGTAGTTCCCCGCCTCGGGACCGTACACGTAGGCGGTGAGCACGCCGAAGAAGCGGTCGTCGATGAGGAAGGTGAAGACGGCGGCGCGACTCACGAAGCGCGATTCGATCACGCGTCCGCCCGGACCGTACCGCTCGAAGCGCTCATCTCCGGTACCGGTCTTTCCTCCCACCACCCGCTTCGTCTTGTCGGGGCGGACCAGGGCCCTCTGGAGCCGCTGGGCCGTCCCCTCCTCGACGACCTCCAGGAGCGCGCGGCGGACCACCTGAGCCACCTCGGGGGCGAGCACGCGCTCTCCGGGCCCCGTCTTCGGAACGAAGGACGTCTCGTACGGGGTCTTCTCGGCGAAGTGGAGGCGCTCCGCCCGGACCGTGGGCAGCCGGACGCCGTCGTTCGCCAGGATCCCCATCAGCTCCGCGAGCGCCGCGGGCCGGTCGCCCGAGCTCCCGATGGCGGTGGCGAGGGAGGGCGTCAGATAGGCGAACGGATAACCGAGCCGCTGCCAGGCGGAGTGGATCTCGAGGAACGCCTCGGTCTCGAGGAGGGTGGCGATCCGGCGGTCCTGCGCGTGCTTGCTGCGAGTCTTGAAGAGCCAGCCGTAGACGACCTGGCGCTCGGCCGCGCTGGCGTCCAGTGCCTGGCCGAGCGTCGCGTCGGGATTGCGGCGCAGGAACTCCATGACCCAGAGCTCCAGGGGGTGGACGCCCGCCACGTAGCCGCGATCGACCAGGGAGTAGTTGGCCGGCGAGTACTTGCTTTGGAGCTCCTGGAGCTCCGCGTCGGGCGGGTCCTGCCCGGGCGCGTGGCGGGCGAAGAGCGCTCGCAGCTCGTCCAGGCTCGCTTGCGGATGGACCGACCCGAGGATCGTCGCGATCCTGACGCCGCTCGGGTGCACGCCCGAGAGGACGAGGTCGAGGGACTCGGCGGGGGGCTTTCCCTTGTGCTTGCGGTAGAACCTCCGGAGAAACTCGCTCCCTTCCCGGTCCGCGAAGCGGCTCAGGTACTCCGTGCGCCGCGGATCGTCACTGTCCCCCAGGAGCTCCGCCGTCGAGCCGCCGACCTGGAGCGTGTAGTAGTTGACGACGTCGCGCATGAGCCGGATGAAGACGAGGTTTACGGAGTGCTGCAGCGCGTGCCGGACCGTCATGATCCGGCCGTCGTCCTCGCGCTTGAAGTTGCTGAAGGTGTGGACGCCCCCGCCCGTGAAGAAGACCTCTCCCGGGCTCGCCGAATAGCGGCGCTCGAGGGCCGCCTCGAGCATGGGCGTGAGGCTGCGGTCCCCGGCCTTCGCGAGGTACGCGACGGCCCAGGCGCTCAGGCGGTCACGCCGGGGGACCCGGACGGCGCGCAGTTCCTTCGCGTCCATGCCGGCGTAGCGCTCGTGGAGTTTCACGATGACCTCGAGGTAGGTGACGAGGGTGCGGAGCTTGGCCGTGGAGCCGAGGCAGAGCTTCATGCCGTCGTTCAGGTCCAACGGCTGCCCCGTACTGTCCGTCTGCACCCGGACGAGGTTGGCCGAGGGCGTGCGTTCGTACAGCGTGAACGTGTAGGTGACGCCCGCGGGATTCCCCAGCGCAAGGAGCCGGTGCTGCTTCAGACCGGCCGCCGCGACGACGTCGGGATCCCCGAGGGAGGCGAGAAAGCGGCTGACCGCGGTCTGCGCGCGGCCGTCGAGGGTGCTCTCGACGCTGAGGTCGAGCCGGTCCAGATCGTAGAAGCTCGGCAGAGAGAGCTGGGCGGCGAGGCGACCGCGCAGGAGGTTCGCGCCCTTGCGGTCGGAGTAGACCGGGCGCTCGGGCACGGCCCGATTGAGGAACACGAGCCGCGCGGCGAGCGCGAGGTCCCGCATCCGCGGCGTGATGGCGCCTTCGCGGGTCAGGAGACGCACATAGCTCTCCGTGAGCTCCTCGAGGCCCGCGCGGTCCTCCATGAGGTAGTAGGAGGGACGGCGCTGCGCCAGGAAGAGGCTCAGGACCTCCTTGAAGGCGAGCGCACCCTCCGGAGTCTCGTCGGGAGCCGCGAGGAGCCGGTTGAACTGCGCGAAGTCCCGCCCGAACCACGCCCACAGCCCGTCTCCGATGCCGTTCACCTCTCCATAGCCCGGCGCGCCTGCCAGGGGCACGGAGTTCAGGTAGTCGACGACGATCCGCCTGCGGGCGGGCAGGGTGTTCTCGCCCTCCTGGTAGGCGCGGAGGCTGGCGGAGAGCATCTGCCGCAGCTTGTCGCCCGCCGTGAGGGTCCTCCCGTCGGGGGAGTGGCGAAACTTCTCGAGCTGCGTGGCGAGCGTGGATCCTCCGATGGCCTTCCGGTTCCAGTCGATCAGGCTGAGCGCCTTTACCCCGAGCGCCTTTCCCAGACGGCTCCAGTCCACGGCCGGGTTCCGGCCGGGGTGGCTCGCATCCAACGCCTCGCGGTTTTCGATGAAGAGGAGGGAAGCGACCACCACTCCCGGCACGGCCTCCAGCCCCTCGTACACCCGGGCGGGAAATTGGGCCCGGTAGAGGAGCTGCCCGCTGCAATCGAGCACGCGGAGCCCCGCCTGCGACTTCTCCCGGTAGATCGGGAAGACGCCGAGGGCGTGCACCTGCTGCAGGAGGGGGGAGGGCCTGGCCTGGCGCTCGACCTTGTACCCCGCGGCCTGCAGGCCCAGGGTGAACGCGTGGAGCCGCGCGTACCCCAGCCGCTGGTCGTACGGGCCCCGCGGCGGAGGCAGGGCGGCCGTGCAGGGCCCGTTCTCCACGGAGAAGGCGAAGGAGCGGGAGATCCGGTGAAAGAGGCGGGCCTCGAAGGGCGACGCGACGATCTCCGCCACGAGCAGCGCGGCCACCGGGATGCCGGGAACCAGGAACCACAAGGGCCAGCGGGGAAAGCGCCGGCGAGCGGGCGCTTCCGCGGTCACTCCCAGGGGGAACGCGGCGGACCAGGGCGTGGAGTCTCCCCCGGGGAAGGGGTTGCCTCTTCGAAGGCGGTGGGTCGGCCTAGGCATCCCTTCTGCCCCCCTCTCCCTGGGACGGATCGCCCGTCGTCTCTCCCACCGGTCGGCCGGTGGACCGCTCCGTCGCGCCCCGAAGTGAATCCCGAGGCGCCGGAGAGGTCCTTCCGAACCGGCAGGTGAGAGGGTGCGGAGAAGTCGGCTCCGGACCAGTTGTCGGCCGGGCTGCCATTCGCCTCATCGAGGAGCTCGACTTCCGCATGGGTCGTCCGTGTCTGGCGTTGTCCTCTAATGATAGAGTACACGTGTCGCAAGCATTTGGGAGGGTTTCACCGGCGCCGCCTCTAATTTAGCCGTACGGGGTACTCCGTTCCTCGAACGGCTACCAGAGGCGGGCCGCGGCCGGGACCGCCGACCGGTCCCGAAGCCCAAGGGCGCCGGTGGGGCAGCCGGCCCGGCAGACGCCGCAACCGAAACAGTCGCGGAGGTCCACGACCGCCTTACCGGTCCCGGCCGAGTAGGAGAGGGCGCCGAACTGACAGAAGCGCATGCACTGCCGGCAGCCGACGCACCGCTCCGGGACCACTTCGGCCACGTACTCCGCCCGGAACATGACCCGGACGTCGTGGGTGACGGTGGCGATCATGGCCAGGCAGTCGGAGCGGTCGCAGTTGCAGATGGCGCCGATGAACGGCGTGACGAAGGTCCAGACCGAGTGGCAGAGCCCCTCGGCCTCGTGCTCGCGGAGCGCCCGGAGAGCCTCCTCCCTCGTCAGCGACTCGAGCTCGCCGGCGTCGGGACCGGCGAGGTAGGTCCTGTCGAGGCTCTCCGAGATCCGGAAGAGCTCTCCGCCCCCGGGCGAGAGGCTCAGGCCGTAGCAGTACCGCCGCTCGTGCCCCCGGTTTACCAGCCGGCAGACGCAGGGGACGCGGACGATGGAGTTGACGAAGGAGAAGATCCTCTCCACGTCCTCGATGGGCACGACCTGGCCGAAGTGGATCTTCTTCATGCGGCGCGTGACGCCCCAGCTCACGGCTCGCCGGACGAAGCCGGGCGCCCTCGCGAGCAGCGCGAGGCGGTCCCGGTCCCTCCGCAGCCCCTCGGGGTCGCTCAGGAAGTCGGCCACGAACCGGCGCCTGCGGACATCGCTCAGGAGGTCGTCGGCGTAGTTTTGCGCCCGGAGGTACCACTTCTCCCCTTCGCCGTGGCGGAGACAGAACTCGCACATGTGCCGCTTCTCCTTCCGCTTGACCCGAGGTATAGGAGCCGTCAGTTGTCACTGGTCAGTTCTCAGCCGCTGGTTCTGCAAGCCCGCCGCGTCGCGGCCCGCCGGGTTCGTCCCTGATAACTGATAACTGATAACTGATAACTGGTCTAGCGAAGTCCGAGCCGTTCCGCCCGAGCGCGCTGACGGCACCGGGGGAGAGAGTGCAATGAAGACGAGAAATCAAGCGGGAGGGGAGGGCTGGGCCCTGGTGAAGGCGTGCCCGAGGTGCGGAAAGGACCAGCGCTCCTGCCGGTGCCCGCCGGCCCCCCCACGCCCTGCGGGAAGACCGACGGTGCGCCTCCGGATGGAGAAGCGCAGGGGGAAGCCCGTGACCGTCCTCGCGACGGAAGGCATCTCGCCCTCGGAGCTGGAGGCTCTCTCGCGCGAGCTCAAGGCCGCCTGCGGCGCCGGCGGCACCCTCAAGGACGCGGAGCTCGAGCTCCAGGGAGAGCACCGGGAGAGGGTGAAAACGCTGCTCGCGGGGCGTGGCTACGTAGTGAAAGGTTAGGTCGGCCTCGATGCCTCGGGTCCACCCCGTCCACTTCGTCCATACTCCCGGTGTTCCCCATCAGTGCTACGGTGACCGTAAGCTCGAACGCGGAGTTCCCACCTGCTGAGGGGAGAAAGACCATGAAGCGCTGCCTGGCCGCCCTTTGCACTATGATCGCCGCCGTCAACCTGGCCGCCGCGGCCGATACTCCCGACCGCCCGAAGTCACCGGCTCCCTTCGACGCCGCCGCGGCTGCCCAGACGGTCCGACAGGTCCCCGTCACGCGCCCGGAGCAGAAGAAGACGGCGCACGATGTCGCCGGGATCTTCGGCGCCTCCGTGGCCCCGGGGAACTCCCCCGCCATCGAGGACCAGCCGGACAGAGGGCGGGTCCTCGGCTTCGACTTCTCTCGCGATCCGCTGAACGCCAAGGCGCCCATGACCAGCTTCGAAGAGGTCTTCCGAGAGGACTCGACCGCCAAGGCCAAGGTGATGGCCGCTCAGCGGGCGCTGCTCGAGCAGCGCTACGACCTGAGGGCCCGGACTGACCCGAAGGTCGTGATGTCCCGCGGGAAGCCCCAGCCCCTGGGCCCCACGGCCCGCCTCAAGGCCGGGCTCACGTGGGACCGGCTCGGGCAGATGAGCGCCGAGGAGGTCCGCCGGACGGGCGCCTTTCCCTATCCGGCGCTGCCGCACCCGAAGCACGTCGCCGGCGGCATGATCTTTCCGCAGATGCAGCTGGACATGTTCCCTCGCCTGGAGCGGTTCGACGTGGAGTTCGACCTTCCGGACGCGTTCCTGCCCGAGTTCCCGCCCGCGATCTTCCTCCAGAATCGGCCCGAGCTCGGGGACGTCTCCCGCGGCGAGGTCGTCTCCATCAACAACTTCCACCGCCTCTTCAAGGACCTGCTCACCCCGGTCCAGCTCGACGGCCTGCGACTCCTGCTGACGCCCTACCCCCACGAGGATTTCAATCCCCCCGACGACCGGAAGACCGCCGAGCCGAGCCTGGGCGTCGCCTGTCTCGACTGCCACATCAACGGGCACACGACGGGGCAGTTTCACCTGAACCCGGACATCCGGCCCCAGCAGCGGCGCTTCCGCCTCGATACCGTGAGCCTGCGAGGGCTCTTCAATCAGCAACTCCACGGCTCCAAACGGAGCCTCCGCTCGGTGGAGGACTTCACCGAGTTCGAGCAGCGCACCGCCTACTTCAACGGCGACGCGATCCACGCCATGAAGAAGGGCATGAACTTCCTCGATCGCGTGCAGGTGAGCCATATGGCGCAGATGCAGAACATGTTCGACTTCCCGCCCGCGCCGAAGCTCGACCTCCTCGGGCGATTGAAACCCGGCAGCGCGACGGAGGGCGAAGTCCGGGGCGAGAAGCTCTTCCACGGCAAGGCCCAGTGCGCCGCCTGCCACCCGGCGCCATTCTTCCTGGATGACAAGATGCACGACCTCCAGATCGAGCGCTTCGTGGAGGAGGCGCCGCGTGGACCGGTGAAGACCTTCACGCTCCGGGGCATCAAGGACAGCCCGCCCTACCTCCACGACGGGCGCTGCCTGACGCTGGAAGACACGGTCGAGTTCTTCAACCTGATCCTCGAGCTGAAGCTCACGGCAGAAGAGAAGGCGGACCTGACCGCCTTCCTGCGGGCGCTCTGAGGCTTCGGCCCGCTCGGGCCGTCGTCCTCGGCTGAACGAGGCGCTTGACGTTTACCGTTAAGCGTTATATGCGCAACTCCTCACCGAGAGCTCGACCTGACCTGAACGGAAGGGGGGGACCGTGGGCAAGGCAGCGGCTCGCGCTATGGGGGAATCGAAGACGACCGACGGGAACTCCCCGTCCGTGGTCGTCCTCGCCGAAAAGCCTTCGGTGGCTCGGGACCTCGCCCGGGTGCTCGGTGCCACCCGCCAAGCCCAGGGGTACCTGGAAGGCGCGGGTCACGCCGTCACCTGGGCCATCGGCCACCTCGTCGCCCTGGCCGAGCCGGACCGGATGGACCCTTCCTGGAAGGCGTGGCGCTGGGGGGCGCTTCCGCTCCTCCCGAAGGTCTGGCCCCTGGAGGTGCTCCCGGCGACCCGGCGGCAATTCGCCGTCGTCGAGCGGCTCCTCAACCGCCGGGAGACCGAGCTCGTGGTCTGTGCGACCGACGCCGGGCGGGAGGGGGAGCTCATCTTCCGCTACATCTACGAGAAGGCGGGCTGCCGGAAACCGGTGAAGCGGCTCTGGCTCTCGTCGCTCACTCCCGAGGCGATCGCCGAGGGCTTCCGGAAGCTTCGGGCCGGGAGCGAGCTCGATCCGCTGGCCGACGCGGCCAAGGGCAGGAGCCGGGCCGACTGGCTCGTGGGCATGAACCTCACCCGGGCCTACACGCTCGCCTTCCGGCAGGGCAGGGACGTGCTCTCCGTGGGCCGGGTCCAGACGCCCACGCTGGCGCTCATCGCCGAGCGGGACCGTTCGATCCGTGAGTTCGTGCCGGAGAAGTACCGCGAAGTGGTGGCGAGCTTCGCGCCGGAGAGCCCAGGCCCGGACGGCGCCTACCGCGGGACGTGGTTCCGGCAGGGCGCGGCCGAGCCCGCGACGAGGCTCCCGCCGGAGGGCGACGAGGCGGAGCGGATCGCCGAGCGGGTCCGCCGCGGTCGCGCCGTCGTCGAGTCGGTCGAACGGGAGACGAAGCGCCGGCCGCCGCCGCTCCTCTACGACCTGACCGAGCTCCAGCGCGACGCCAACCGCCTCTTCGGCTTCACGGCCAAGCGGACGCTCGAGCTCGCCCAACGCCTCTACGAGGAGCGAAAGCTCCTCTCCTACCCGCGGACCGACAGCCGGCACCTCTCGGCGGCGGTTGCCGCCACCCTCCCGGACGTCGTCGCCGCCGTCCGGGGCCCCTACGAGGCTCACCTGGCGCCCGACACGGGCCGGCGGCCGCTGGGCCGGCGCTTCGTCGACGACGAGAAGGTGTCGGACCACCACGCGCTCATCCCGACGGGACGCTCCTCCGCGGGCCTCGAGTCAGCGAGCGAGGAGGGCCGGCTCTACGACCTCGTCTGCCGGCGCCTCCTCCAGGCGTGGCAGCCCGATCTCGTGACCTCCACGATGACCGTTGTCACGCGAGTGAGCTCCGCCGACGCCGTCGACCGTTTTCGCAGCGTCGGTTCGGCCGTCGAGGAGCCCGGCTGGAAGGCGCTCGACCTGCCGAGCCGGTCCCGGAAGGGGAGGGGGTCCGAGGGCGAGGACGAGGCCGCCGAGCCCCTGCCGCCCGGCCTGGCGAAGGGGGAGCCCCGGCGGGTGGCCGACGTTGCGGTCCTGGACAAGGCGACGAAGCCGCCGAAGCCCCACACGGAGGCCTCCCTCCTCACGGCCATGGAGACAGCCGGGCGGGGGCTGGAGGACCGCGAGCTCT
>JACRCS010000971.1 GCA_016218905.1 Deltaproteobacteria bacterium | reverse complement strand
TCAGGTGGATGTCGGCCACTTTGGCGGTTTCGGAGATCCTGGGGTCCACCACGACGAGCGTCTTGTTAGGGTCCTTGGCGATCTTGGGAATGAGTCGCCGAGCCTGGGGCAGGTGGTTGCTCATGAGCGGGTTCTTGCCGACCATGAGAACGAAGTCGGTGTTCTCCCAGTCCGGCTCGGCGTGCAGGTCCTGGTTCCCGAACGTTTCCCCGTTGACCCAGTAGCGCCCGGTCAGCTCCTGGGCCAAGGCGCTGTAGCAGTACTGGCAACCCATCGCCCGCAGGAGGCCGACGGCAAAGGAGCCCTGCGAGGGACAGCCGATCAGCCCGCCGCCCCACATGAGCGCCATCGAGCGGGCGCCGTGCTCGCCGACGATCGAGGAGAGCCTTTCGGCGATCTCGTCGAGCGCGCGATCCCAGGAGATCTTCTCGAACGATCCGTTCACTCTCTTCAGCGGGTGCCTCAGCCGGGCGGCGTGGTGCTGATAATAGCCGACACTCGCCCCCTTGCGGCAGACGTAGCCCTCGGTTCGGGGGTTCTCCTTGTCTCCCAACACCTTGACGATGCGGTTGTCTTCGACCTCCACTTCCAGGCCGCAGCCGTTCGCGCAGAGGACACACGCCGTCTTCTTCCGCTCTCTCATTTCGCGCTTCTCCTCCAGCAGATGGTCTTCACCACGTGGTCCCGTCGGTTTCGCCGCGCCCGAGCGCGTCGGGCCGGCGCTCACCCGTACCGGTAGTACCCCTGGCCTTGGCACGCGAGGCAGCGCGGCCCCTGGTGGAGGGCGTACCCCTCGCCGCAGCCCGGGCAGATGCCCGTTTCGCCCTTCTTGTGCCGGCCGTAAAGCTCGGCCATCCGGACCGGCCGGCTCGAGAGCACCGCCCGCCTCGCTTCGAGGATGATCCCGAGCAGCACGTCGAGCGGCAGGTCGCGCTTCGGGATCTTCCGCAGGTACCAGCCGTGGAGCTTCGGGAATCCTTTGGTCTTCTCGAGATCGAGCCAGATCCGGTGGCCGGCGCGTCCTTTGCGGTCGTAGAGTGTGACGGCGAACTTGTCCCAGTCGAGGACTTTCAGCCACCCGTTTCCCACGGTGCAAGGGGTGAAGAGCTGCACCGCGTCGGGCAGACAGTGAGTCGTCTCGACGATCGCGTCGAACTCGACCCCTTTACCCACGAGTTCCCGGGCCCAGTCCACCAGAAAGAGCCCGATGACGAGCCCCGGGGCCTTCCAGGTGTGGAACCGCTCGATCTCCCGCAGACACTGCTCGAGCGGACGGTCACAGACGGCTTCGGGCTGTGCCACGGTCTCCTCCTCCCTCCTCCGGCAAAGGGATCCGGTGATCCCGCCGGTCGAGGTGTTCTGAAGCCGCTTCGGCGGGGTAGGTACTGAAACCCGGTCCTTCCCTCAACCCTTCTTCTGCTGCTTCCTCTCCACCACGCAATAGATCCCCTCACCGGCCATCGCCGCCCCGAAGCACTGGTTGTCCGACGCGCATGTGGCCCGGCGCAGGTCGCCGGACTGCCAGCGCCTGACAAGGCCGGGCTCGCGGATGAAGGGTCGGCTCATGGAGATGTAGTCCGCGCACCCTTCCTTCACCATTCGCTCGGCAATGCCAAAGGAACGCACTCCTCCCACGAGAATCACGGGAATGCCGAGCCTTTCCTTGAACCGCCTGGCTGCATCCCGGAAGTAGGCCTCTTTTTCTTCGGCGTTGATCTTCGCTCGAGGGGGTATGAGATCCCCGGAAAACATCGTGCCGCCGCTCACCTCTAGCGCGTCGATCCCTGCTTTCTCGAGCAGCAGGGCGGCCTGCAACGAGTCGTCCTCGGAGACTCCTCCGGCCACGAAATCCTGGGAGTTGATCTTCACCAGGACCGGGTAGTTGTCCCCGACCGCAGCGCGGACCCGGCCAAGAACCGCGAGAGCGGCCCGGGCTCGGTTTTCGACCGTGCCGCCATACTCGTCTTGGCGCTGATTGAAGGCGGGAGAGAGGAATTGGCTCAAGAGGTAGCCATGTGCCAGGTGGAGTTGCACCCCGTCGAATCCGGCCGCTTGCGCGCGGCCGGCCGCCCGGCCGAAGGCATCGGCGACGTCCTCGATGTCGCTCACGCTCATCTCGCGAGGCGGAGTCTTTGCAAAACCGGCCACCGCCGAGGGGGCCAACGCCGGTTGCCCAGTGAGCTTGGGGTTCGCCATGTGACCCGAGTGAGCAATCTGAAGCACGATTCGGCTGCCGTGCCCGTGGGCGGCGGCCGTCATCTCCCTGAGCCCTTCCACCAACTCGTCTCGATGGACCCCAATTTGCCGGGCGACGGCTCGGCCTTCGGGCCGCACGTAGGCGTGGCTGGTGATGATCAGCCCCACCCCGCCGCGGGCGAGCTCTGCCGTGAGTTCGGTCAGCCGAGGGGTGCAGCCCCCGTCGTCGGCGGCCATGCCCTCCCAGGTGGCCGAGCGCACGAAGCGGTTGGCCAGTTTCATCCCGTTGATTTCGGTGGCTTCGAAAAGGATCGACATCGCTCACTCCTTCATGGGGTTCTTTGGGACGGGCGTCGGTGCGCCGGAATACAGGTCTGCGTCAGGCGACGCCCGGATCCGCCGCCAGGATGGCTTTCAGGTAGAACGGGCTCACATTCCTCAGGTACTCCGGCAGGTACAACTCGGTGAGGAGGTCGCGGTAGGAGACGCGAAAGAGCTCTTCGAGCTGACTCTCCTCGGGAGCCCCGGCCGCGGCCATCGCCTGGACCCGGGTCACGAGCCGCACCGTCTCCTCGCGAAGGCGCCGGCAGGCGTGGGCGACCTTCTCCTTCCCCGCGACGAGAAGGTGCGGGGCGTG
>JACRCS010000086.1 GCA_016218905.1 Deltaproteobacteria bacterium | reverse complement strand
TTCTCACGGCCAAAGGACGCCGAGTCGTGACGGCGATCATCAATACGCAACATGTTCCAGTCACTAAACTTTTGGACCTCGCAGCATGAGAATCTTGATGCAATTTCGGGAAGCTGGAGGTTAGTAGTACAGAGGTCACCGAGAAGATTCTCTGACATTGAGCTGGGCAGAACCGCAGATTATCTGTGCGAGTTGGCTCGCAACAGTTCCATCTCCGAGAACGAAGCTGTTTACGAATTGAGGTGCCCCAGCCATGTTGGTCTCTACAAGCTTGCCTCTCTTGTTTCTGCAGTCATCAATTGAAACCTGCCATCTCAAGAGGATCGGTTTGGGAGCCTTTGCTTTGGAAGACTTTTCTTTGTCAATTCGCCCATCGATGGTTGCCACCGGCACGCCTTCTTTTGTTTTCGTGATATTAAAGGACCCCTGTTTAAAATATAGCGTGCTTTTGTCATTTAGCTGGCCCAGCATCGTCCATTGATCTGCTCCGAACGAGGAGGAGCTTGCCATTACGGCGACCGCGATTGCTACTCCCAACGGCCTCTTCATTTCCTTGTCTCCTTACTACTTGGTTTCCAAGAAGATATTGACAGGAAGAGTTTAATGGATCGCCGAGCGGGACTCGAATGGACGCTCCGCGTCCTCTGCGGGAGTCACGGCGCGGAACGGACGAAGAGCTTCGTACCCTCCTCAAGCGCCCCGTCGAGGCCCAAGACGTTCCCCCACTCGTCGTAGACCTGGACGGTATCGAGCTCGGCCCAGAGGCCCGCGGCCAGCAGAGCGTGTCTTACGGTCATCCCCGGCAGGATGTCCACCGGCTCTCCGTCCACGAAGACCTCCATCAGGGGCCTGCCTCGACGATCCTGCCGCGGGGCGGCGGGAGGAGGGTCTTCGCCTCGCGAAACGACTCCGCCACGACCTCGCGCACGCGCCTGCCCGGAGCCTCATCCGGCTTTCGGGCTTCGGCGAAGACGCGGTAGCCGTCGCCTCCGGCGGCCAGGAAGTCGTTGGTCGCGACACGGTACCGGCGCTCCGGCTCCAGGCGGGACTCGCCGACGTACACCTGCCTCACCCGCTTGCCCTTCGGGGCCGAGGGGGACCACGTGAAGCGCAGGCCGGAGACCTGGGGGAACCTGCCTTCCCCCTCCGCGACGCCCGAGACGCCGTGCTCCAGGGCCTTCTTCACCTCGCTCCCGGTGAGCTCGAGCGTTACCACGTAGTTCTCGAAGGGAAGCGCGTCGTAGAGGTCCTTCAGGCGCAGGGGGCCTTTGCGCAGGCTCGCGCGGATCCCGCCGCCGTTGACGAGGGCTATGTCCGCCCGGGCGCTCCGCCGCACCGCGTCGGCGACGAGATCGCCGAGGGCCGTCTCTCGCCGGCGCCCCGCTTCGGCGTCCAGGTCCTCGCCGGCGACCGCGAGCGTCTCGCCGAGCGTCGCCTCGGCGGCGCGGACGTGGCGCTGGACCAGCTCCCGGAGCTCGGGGTCCCCGCCCTCCGGAGTGGGCCGGATCTCCTCCAGGCGTCCCTCGGCTCGGAGGAGCTTCCCCGAGTCGACGGTGAGGTCCACCACCCCGAGGACCTTCCCGTGCTCCCAGGCCTGACAGATGAGCGTCCTGCCGACCCGGACCGGCTCGTCGAGCCTCGTGTGGGTGTGGCCGCCGAGGATCACGTCGATGCCGGCTACGTCCTGCGCGAGCTTCAGGTCGGGGCCGTGGCCGAGGTGAGAGAGGACGACGAAAACATCGGCTTTGCCCCGCAGCGCCTCGAGCACGCGCCGGACGGCGCCGGCGGGGCGGAAGAAGTCGACGCCCTTGACGTTGTCCGGGTGCGTCTCGATGCGGGTCCGCTCCGTCAACACGCCGATCACGGCGATCCGCACGCCCCCGGCCGAGAGGAGCGCGTAGGGCTTTACGCCCGGCACGCCGTCGACGTTGGCTGCCAGGACGGGAAAGCGCGCCTCCTCGATCCGCGCCTTCAGGACCGCCGGACCGAAGTCGAATTCGTGGTTGCCGAGGACCATCGCGTCGAAGGCGAGCGCGTTCATCGCATCGATGACGGAGGCCCCCCGGGTGAGGTCGGACCAACTGTTCCCCTGAATCATGTCGCCGGCGGCGAGGAGGAGGGAGGGCCCCTCGGACCGCAGTGCCCGCACCCGGGCGGCGAGGTGGGCGAGGCCGCCCAGGAGCTTCCCGGAGCGCCGGTCGAACTCGGGCTCCGCGAAGCCGTGGAAGTCGTTCACGTGGAGCAGGCGGACGAGCACGGGTTCGCCGAAGGCGGCCGGCGCCCGCAGGAGGAGGGCGACCCAGAGGAGCGCGGCACCGAGGCGTCTCACGGTGAAACCTCCGTCCGGTGTTCTCCTAAGAGAGGAGGTCGAGCAGGCGCTTCAGATCCAGTCCGTGGGAGCGGACGGCTTCCAGGTTGCTCCCGGCGATGAGGGCCCTCGTCTCGCGGACGAGCCTCGCCGGATCCAAGGGAAAGGGGAGCACCTCGGCGCGGCGGCGCGACGGAGGCAGCGGCCTTTCCATCCGGAGGCGCGGGGGCGGTTGGCTCAACGAGAGGGGCTTGACCTTCATGCGGGGCCTCCGCGGGACGGCGGGATTCCGGCGAGCGGTTCCGATGCTAGAGCACGCCGCTCCCGGCGTCAAACGTCTGGAGGAGGAGCAGGTTGAGGAAGAGCAGGTTGAGGAAGATCTCAACCTTAACCTGAACCTTAATCTTAACCTTAACCTGTTCTTCCTGGTTCTCGGCCCGTATGGACGGGCCGCGGGAAAAGGGCTATAGAGGGGATCTTTCGCGTCCCCAGCGCTCGATGGAATGCCTGATGTCTACCTTTGAAAGCCTTGTGAGCCCCCAAATCCTGCATCTCGACAGCTACGTCCCCGGAAAGCCGGTGGAAGAGCTCCGCCGCGAGAAGGGCCTGGCGCGGATCGTCAAGCTCGCGAGCAACGAGAACTCCCTCGGGCCCTCTCCCGTCGCCCTGGAGGCGTACCGGCTGGAGGGCGAGCGCCTGTACCGGTACCCGGACGGCTACGGCTTCTGCCTCAAGGAAGCGCTCTCCGAGCGGTTCGGGGTCGCCCCGGAGAACCTCGTCCTCGGAAACGGCTCGTCCGAGATCATCGAGATGACCGTGCGTCTCCTGGTGCAACCCGGGAAGACGGTGGTACTGGCGAGCCCCTCGTTCAGCATCTACGAGATCGTCGTCCAGGCGCAGGGAGGGGAGGCGGTCCGGGTTCCGCTGCGCGACCACCGCATCGATCTGGACGGGATCCTCCGGTCCGTCGGCCCGGAGACCGCCCTGGTGATCCTCGGCAATCCCAACAACCCGACCGGGACGACCTTCGGGCGTTCCGAGTGGGAGGACTTCCTGGCGCGGGTTCCGGCGCGCGTGGGCGTGCTCCTGGACGAGGCGTACGCCGAGTACGCCGAGGACGAAAGCTTTCCCGACGGAAGGGAATACCTCGCGGAGGACCGGCTCCTCGTCGTCGCGCGCACGTTTTCAAAGGCCTACGGCCTCGCCGGTCTGCGGATCGGCTACGGGTTCGCGCCCCGGGAGATCGTGGACTACATGAACCGGCTGAGGCTCCCCTTCAACGCCAACGGCCCGGCGCAGGCCGCCGCCGCGGCGTCGCTCCGGGACCGCGAGCACCGCGCGCGCCCCCGCGCCGTGAACCGCGAGGGGCTCGCCCGGCTCTACCGGCTCTTCGAGGAGTACCGGGTGCCCTACGTGCCGAGCCAGGCGAACTTCGTCCTCGCGCGCGTCGGCGACGGCGACGCGCTCTTCAAGAGCCTCCTCGAGGAGGGCGTGATCGTCCGTTCGACCAGAGCCTTCGGCATGCCCGAGTGGATTCGGGTCACCTCGGGGCTCCCCGAGGAGATCGAAGCCTTCGAAGAGGCCTTCCGCCGGGTCTACCCGCGCCTGGCCGCGGCGTAAAGGAGGACCCTTGGAGCGCCTGACCATCCAAGTCCGGGGGCCGCTCCGGCGTACGCTCCGGGTGCCCGGGGACAAGTCCCTCTCGCACCGCGCCCTCCTTTTTGCGGCGCTCGCCCAGGGGACGTCCGTCCTGCGGGGGCTCCAGGCCGGG
>JACRCS010000966.1 GCA_016218905.1 Deltaproteobacteria bacterium | reverse complement strand
GTACGGGAGCGCCGTCGGCCGGCCGGCGACCCCCGGCGACGGCGCGCGGGGCTCGAGCCGGCCCGCGGCGTAGAGGAGCAGGCGCTCCAGCCACGGGATGAACGCAGCCTGGAGGCAGAGGTCGGAGCCGTCCCGGTCGACCGTGGTGGCGAGGAAGAGGCTCCGCCCCTTCCCGAGCGTCCGCTCGAGGAGGAGCGGGGCTCCGTTCTCGAGGCGCAGGAGCACGGTGCTCGCCCGGGCCGGCTTCGACTCCAGGACGCGGTACGTCCAGACCCGGGTAGCCGTGAGGTCGCCGGCCGCGCGGGTCCGGAAGAGAGCCATCGGCCCCTGCAAGAGCTCGCCGTCGACGAGCTCGTAGGGCCGGCGCGAGGCGGCCTGGGGAGCGAGATAGACCACGTCGCGGAGCGGAGCCGGGAGGAGCGCGGTCATCGGGCCCGCGTCGGCCCTTCCCCAGCGGTCTCCCGACGTGACCACGAGCCCCGCGCCGGCCTCGACCCTGGCGTGGAGGGCCGCCACCACCGGACCCGAGAGCGGGCCCGGGTTGGCGAGGAAGAACGCGTCCACGCCCTCCAGATCCCGAGGCCCCAGGTCGGAGGCCTTCACCTCGCGAGTGCGGAAGGTGCGCCCGAGCTTCCCGCCCGGCGCCAGCGCCCGCCTCACGAAGAAGAGCTCGTCGCGGATGAGGAACTCCCGGGGATCGCCGTCCACCAGGAGGATCCGCGCGGCGGAGTGCTCCTGCGCCGTGAAGGCGAGCTCGTCGTCGAGGGGGAGGTCCCCCCCGGGCTCCACGTGAACCGATCCCGAGTAGGAGGACCCGGGCGTCCTCACCTGGAACGCCGCCTCGCCGCCCCCCACGAAGGCGGTCGCTGCCTGGCCGTCGGAGAGGCGGAGCCGAACCGTCCGCCGGGCGCCCTCGTCGCCGGGCCCCATCCGCCCCAGGCGGGCCGCGAGGCCGCCCTCCGCCTCCTCCACGGAGGCGACCCAGGCGTTCTTCGGCGCGGGCAGTCCCGCGTCCAGGACGGTGATCGGCACGGTCCCTACGCCCGGCACGCGGCCCGGGGGCCAGGCCGAGGCCTGGAGGTCGGTTGCGAGCGCCACCCGGCCGCCGTCGACGCCCTCCAGGAGCCGTAGGGCCCGCTCGACGGCCCGGTCGGTCCGGTGATCGCCGAACTCGACCCGGGCGTCGCGAAGCTCTCGCCGTACGGAAGAGGTATCCGCCGAGAAACCCCGCCGCCAGCGGGGCTCTTCGCCGGCGCGCGTCGTCGCGAAGAGGAAGCGGTCCGACGGCCCTGCCGCGTCCACGAGCGACATCAGCCGCGCCTTGGCGCGGTCCAGGCACGACTCGCGGCCGGCGACGCTCGCCATGCTGGGCGACGTATCGAGGAGGAGCACCCACTGGGCCGGACCGGCCGAAGCGCCCTCGTCCCGGCAGCCCGGGCCCGCGAAGAGGAGCGCCAGACACGCGATGGCGGCGGCCCGGGCGAGGAGGAGCAGGAGTCGCCGGAGCTTCCACCGGGCGGCGGCGCGGGCGCTCGCCCTCTCGAGGAACCGCAGCGTGGCGATGGGAACGGTGCGGACCCTGCGCCGGCCGAGCAGGTGGATGAGGATCGGGAGGGCAACGGCGACGAGTCCCCAGAGGAGCCAGGGGCGGAGGAAGGGCGCGAGCGGGTCCACTAGCCCCGTTCCAGGTCCAGTGTTCTCAAGAGCCCCGCCAGGGCGGGCGCGGGATCGGAACCCGTCGCGACGAACGCGTGCGGAGCTCCCAGGCTCTCGGCCGCCGCGCGGACGCGGTCCACGAACGCCGCGACCTCCTCGCGGTAGGCCCGGCGCACCGCCACGGGGTCGAGGACGAGGCTCCCGGACTCCTCCAGGTCGAGGAAGCGCGTCGTGTTCTCGAAGGGAAGATCGAGCTCGTCCGCGTGGAGGACCTGAACGGCCCGCGGGGAGATTCCGAGCGCCTTCAAGAGCCGCAGCGCCTCGAGCCCCTCCTCGTCTTCATCGAGGAAGTCCGAGAGGACGAAGACCGCGGCTCCCCGGCCGAGCCGCTCGGCCACGAGCTTCCCGGCGGCGGAGAGCCGGGCCAGCCCGCGTGGGACCGCGCGGCCCAGGAGCTCGATCAGCGCTTCCAGGTGGCCCGGGCCGCCCCGGGGCGGAAGGAAGGCCGCCTCGGCTCCGGCGAGCTGGAGTCCGACGGCGTCGCCCTGATGAGTGAGGCAGGCGGCGAGTGCGACCGCCGCGCGTGCCGCGAGGTGGTACTTGGAGGCGCGCGTGCCGCCGTCGAGCCCGCCGTACGACATGGAAGCGCTGGCGTCGACGAGGAAGACCGCCCGCTGGTGTCGCTCGTCCTCATAGCGCTTGACGAAGAACCGGTCAGTGCGGCCGTACACCTTCCAGTCGAGGTTCCTCAGGTCCTCTCCGGGCGAGTACTCCGCGTGCTCGGAGAACTCGAGGCTCGCGCCCCGGCGCGGGCTCCGGTGGATTCCCCGGTACGGGTGAGGAGAGGGGGGGCCGGGGATCTCCCGGCGGGTGAGCCGGGCCACGAGCTCGGAGTCGAAGAGCTCGGACCGGTCAAGCACCGGAAAACCCGGGCAGGGCCTCGGACACCTCGGTGAGGATTTCGCCGGGGCCGATTCCCCGCGCTTCGGCCCGGAAGTTCGGGACGATCCGGTGCTTGAGGGCGGGCAGGGCGAGACTGCGCACGTCTTCGAGGCCCGCCGCGAAGCGGCCCGAGAGGAGTGCCCTCGCCTTGGCGCCGAGGACCAGGTGCTGCGCGGCCCGCGGTCCCGCCCCCCAGGCGACCCACTCCTGGGCGGCCTTGGGAGCGGTCGGCCCGGGCCGGGTGGCGCGCACGAGCCGCACCGCGTACTCGAGGGCCGCGTCGGCGACGGGCACGCGAGGGACCAGGTCCTGGACGAGCCGCAGGAAGTCCGGCTCGAGGACCTTCGCCAGGGCCGGCGGGGCTCCGCCGGTAGTCTTCCGGACGATCTCGAGCTCCTCGTCGGCCGACGGGTACTCCATCTCGATGGAGAACATGAACCGGTCGAGCTGCGCCTCGGGCAGCGGATACGTGCCCTCCTGCTCGATGGGGTTCTGTGTGGCGAAGACGAGAAAGGGCAGCGGCAGCGGATGATCCACGCCGCTGACGCTCACCTTGAACTCCTGCATGGCCTGGAGGAGCGCGGCCTGCGTCTTGGGCGAGGTGCGGTTGATCTCGTCGGCGAGGAGGATGTTCGCGAAGATCGGCCCCCGCACGAACTGAAAGGAGCGCCGGCCCGTCACCGGATCCTCGGCCAGGATCTCCGTGCCGGTGATGTCGGAAGGCATGAGGTCCGGCGTGAACTGGACCCGCTTGAAGTCGAGGTGGAGGACTTCGGCCAGCGTGCGGATGAGCAGCGTCTTCGCCAGGCCGGGCACTCCGATGAAGAGCCCGTGCCCCCGCGAGAAGAGCGCGACCAGGAGGAGCTCGATCACCCGCTTCTGGCCGACGATGACCTTTCCGATCTCCCCGGCGACGGCTGCGCTCGCCCGTGCCGCCTCCCGGGCGAGCTCCACGTCATCGAGGGGGCGCAACGAACCCGTTTCCTCCATGGCATCCCCTTCGATAAGGCGACCGGCGCCGGCCACTCCGAAATCCCAGCGAACATAGCACGACGGGATTGGGCCGCCAAGACGCTCCCCCTTCGCCGGCCTGCTCTCGGTTTGAGTTCGCCACCCGCAGGCCGATAAGAGCCCCTGATTCAGCCCTCCCAGCACGGAGCCGCCATGGGACTCCTGTCGAGATTCTTCGCCGCGCCGGAAGTCGAGGAGCCCGATCGCTGGTCGCCCGAGGCGGTCGGCGAGGTCCTGCGCCACTTCCCCATCGGGACGAGGATCCTCTACGCGCCCGAGACGAAGCGAGAGCTCCGGCTGGAGTCCGTCCTCATGGGCTACAGCATCGACCGCCACTTCCTCTACGCCCGGGACGAGATCGTCAAGGAGACGGCGGGCGGGCGCTCCCTCCTGCGCCTCCGGGCCGAGGCGCCGGACCTGTTGCTCGAGCGGGTCCGCAACCTCTACTTCGTGATTCCCTATCAGACGAGGAGCGAGATCGACTTCAGGCCGCTCGGCCGCAACGAACCCGAAGAGAAGCTCGTCCAGAAACCGGTCAACGATTTCGAGCGGGGAAACCTCCTGACGCTCTTCTGCTTCAGTCCGTACGGGCGCGTTCCCAACATCCGTGCGCTCGTCCGCTCGACCACGACGCTGGCCGGCGGGCCCTACGTGAACCAGCGGGTGGTCATCCTCGATCCCCTCTTCACCACGCTCTCCTTCGCCGATAAGCGCCGCTTCTACCGGATGAGAACGCGGATCCCCGCCGTTCTCCAGATTCCCGGCGACGGCGCCGCGCACGAAGGGACGCTGGAGGACTTCTCGGAGCGCTTCGTCCGCGTCCGGTGTCCGTCGGAGGAAGTGGTGAGGGCCGCAGCGGAGGGCAGGCGACTCGTCCTGACCCTGGATCTCGCGCCCGGGCCCGGCGTGGTCACCCTCCAGGGGGTCGTCTCCCGGCAGCGGCGCGACGCCTTCATCCTCGAACTGAAGTCGGTGCTCAAAGACGGCCGGCTCTCGGACTTCCAGCTCATTGACCAGATCGAGTTGAAGTCGGCCCTGCTGCAGCATCCCGCCACCGAAAAGCCGCCCCGCAAGTAGGGAGCGAGGAGGGAAGGGAAGTGGAGTACCCGTTCGGCGCGAGGCGGTCCGGCCCGTCTCCCAAAGGCAGTGCCCGGCACTGGATGGCCGTCTGCACGCCTGCGCCTTCCCCGGAGGCGCTCGGCGCCGTCGCGCGAGAAGCTGCCTCCATGGAAGAGCCCGGCTGGCTCGCTCGCGCCGTGAGCGAGGGGCTCGGGCCCATGCTCTACTGGCGCCTGACCGCGGCCGCCGAACCGGTGAGCCCGCCGGAGAAGATCCGGCGGGTGTTCTGGAAGAACTTCGCCGCCCAGTCGCTCCGGAGCCGGCACGTGGGAGAGGTACTGGGGGCGCTCGCGTCCGAACGCGTCGCCGCCGCACCTTTGGGCGGAACCTGGCTCGCCGAGGAGGTCTATCCGCACGCGGCCCTGCGCCCCCACGCCCACAGCGAGATTCTCGTCTCCCCTCGCGAGCTCGAGCGGGCGAAGCAGATCCTGATCGGTCTCGGCCTCTCTGCGGCGGGAGGGCGCCCGGGAAAGACCTCTTCGCTCTTCCTCGGGGCCGATCTCGCCTTCGTCTGTCGAGTGCACTGGGCGCTCGGAACGGACGACCTCCCCTTCGCGGAGGCCGAGGAACTCCTCGCCCGGTCTTCGCAGATCGAGTGGCGGGAGGCGTGGTGCTTCGAGATCCCCGCCCATCTGCAACTCGCGCTCCTGCTCGCCCGCCTCTGCGCGGTCCGGCAGGGCGCGGCCCGGCTGCTGCGCCTGGTGGACGTGCCGTGGACGGTCGCGCGCTTCGGCCTCGCGGCCCTGGGGCGCGCGCTCACCGCCGTCGCGGGCTTCGGCTGGGAGCGCCCTGCGACTGCCGCCCTGGCTTCGGTGCAGGAGGTGCTCGCCTGGGATCCGCGCGCCGCAGCGCGACAGGAGGCGGTTCCCCGACGGATCGGGATCGGCTAACATGGAGGACATGGAAGTTCCTTGCCCCACCTGCCGCACGAAGACCGCCTGGGAAGGCAACCCCTTCCGGCCCTTCTGCTCCGAGCGCTGCAAACTCCTCGACCTGAGCAAGTGGCTCGCGGAGGAGTACCGCATCCCCGCCTCGGACGACGAGGTCTCGGAACTCGACGAGGCCGAAGACCCCGTCCACTAGCCCTCGTCTCGCCACCACGTCCAGGAAGTCCATAACGTCCACTTCGTCCACGCTGGACTTTAAGCGGGTTTTAACTATCCTCTCATCGGGCTCTCATCGCCGGGGCCTTATGATCCCCGGCCCAAAGGATCAAAAGCTCCCCTTTTTCAGGAGGACGTGCACCATGGGCGCTCGATGTCGAGGTCTGGCGTTACTGATTCCCCTTCTTCTGGGCGTCTGCCTTCCCGCGGGCGCTGCCCCCGCGCCGGAGTCCTTCGCCTCACTGGCCTCCAGGGCGAGGCTGAGCGTCGTCAACGTCTCCACGACGCGCGTGGTCAAAGGCGGGGGGTTCCACGGCGGTCCCATGGGCCCCGGCCAGCGGGATCCCCGGGAGTTCTTCGGTGAAGAGTTCTTCCGCCGCTTCTTCGGGGACCAGCCGCGCGAGTTCAAGACCCCGAGCCTCGGCTCCGGCTTCATTTTGGACACCGACGGGCACATCCTCACGAACGCCCACGTGATCGAGAACGCGGAGGAGGTCCTCGTCAAGCTGTCGGACGAGCACGAGTTCAAGGCGAAGGTCATCGGCACCGACGCCAGGACCGACATCGCGCTGATCAAGGTGGAGGCCGAAGGCGTGAAGCTCACCCCGGCCGAACTGGGGGACTCGGACGAGATCAAGGTCGGCGACTGGGTCCTCGCGGTCGGGAACCCCTTCGGCTACTCGCACACGGTGACGGCCGGCATCATCAGCGCGAAGGAGCGGGTGATCGGCTCGGGCCCCTACGACAGCTTTCTCCAGACCGACGCGGCCATCAATCCGGGCAACTCCGGCGGGCCGCTCTTCGACCTGCGCGGGAAGGTCGTCGGCATCAACACGGCCATCGTGGCGGGCGGGACCGGCATCGGGTTCGCGATCCCCGTCAATCTGGCCAAGGACGTCCTGTCGCAGTTGTCGAAGGAGGGCAAGGTCACCCGGGGTTGGCTCGGCGTCGCCATCCAGGAGATCACGAGAGACCTGGCCCGCTCCTTCGGACTGCCGGAAGCCAAGGGGGCCCTCGTTTCGGACGTCGCCAAGGACGGCCCTGCCGCGAAGGCCGGCCTGAAACGCGGCGACGTCATCCTCGAGTTCGACGGCTCCCCGGTGAACAAGATGCACGAGCTTCCCCTGATGGTCGCCCGCCGGGCCCCCGGCAAGACGGTGCAGCTCAAGGTCCACCGGGAGGGGAAGGCCCAGACGGTGAGCGTAAAGCTGGGCGAACTGAAGGAGGAGAAGGAGGTGGTCGCGGAGGCCGAACCGGGCGAGGAGCTGGGGCTCGCCGTGCAAGAGATCACGCCCGAGCTCCGCAAACGCCTCGATCTCGAGGCCGACTCCGGAGTGATCGTGACAGGCGTGGCGCCGGGGAGCTTCGCCGCCCAGGGCGGGCTCCAGCGCGGCGACATCATCCAGGAGGTGAACCAGCAGCCGGTCTCCGACCTCTCCTCGTACCGGAAGGCCCTCGCGGCCAGTGCCGGCAAGGAGAGCGCGCTCTTCCTCGTGAAGAGGGGCGCGGGAACCCTCTACATCGTCGTCCCCCTCCCCAAGAAGAAGTAGCTCCAGCGGCGGCCGGGAGTCTCTCGTCCCGGCCGCCCTTCCTCCGTTTCTCCCCCGCTCCCCTCCCATCCGAGCCGAGACCCTCGGCGTCATCCGTCACCAGTGACCAGTGATCAGTGATCAGTGACCAGTGATCAGTGATCAGTAGTCGGTGACCGAAGGTCGGCGGGGCTACACGCCGTTTGGCCAGCCGGAAAGGGGGCCCCTTCGGGGCCTATTGACACGGTCCGGACCGAGGTGATAATAGTCCCGCGGTGTCTTTGAAATGATATTTCATGCAATGGAATGAGAGGGAACCCTATGGGCGTGGCCGAACGAGGAGCGAGGTTCGAAGAGCTCAGCAGCTGGACCGTCTTCCGCGCGCTGGAGGAGACGGCGAAGAGACTCCCCGCCAAGGCGGCGCTGGTGGAAGGGGAGCAGCGGGTCACCTACGCGGACCTCCTCGAGCGCGCCCGCCGCATGACGGCAGCGCTAGCCGGAGCCGGGATCCGGAAGGGCGACATGGTGGCCGCCTACATCAAAAACAGTGTCGAGATGATCGTCGGCTTCTACGCCTTCCAGGCCCTCGGCGCTTCGGTTGCGTGGATCAACCCCGCGTACCGGGAGAACGAGGCGCACTTCATCCTGGAGAACTCCGGGGCTCGGGTGGTCTTCCTCTACGAGGCCTGGCAGGGGTTCAACTACCTGAACGCCGTACAGTCCCTGAGACCCTCGCTGCCGGCCCTGGAGAAGATCGTGGTGGTGCCCTCGGACCCCGGCAAGAAGTTCGACGATCCGGCGGTTCTCTCGATGGACGACCTCACGTCGGGGAGGATCCCCGGCTCGGCGCCCACATGGGCCCCGGCGCCCGATGACCTGTCGATGCTCATCTACACGTCGGGCACGACCGGCAAGCCGAAGGGGGCGATGATCTCCCAGTCCCAGGCGGTACGAGCCGGGTGGGCGTACAGCATCGGCGTAGAGGCCATCGAGGACGACGTGTTCATCGCGTTCCTCCCCATGTGCCACTCCTACGGGTGCGGCTCCCTCATGATCCAATCGGTGCTCCTCGGGTCGACCCTCGTCCTCCTCGACAAGTTCAGCGCGGAGGCCGCCTTCAAGCTCATCGAGAAGGAGAAGGTCACGCTCCAGCTCGGGGCCCCGGCCCACTACATCATGGAGCTCGAGAACCCGAACCGGACGAAGTACGACCTGAGCTCCCTTCGCGCCGGTATGATCGCGGGCCAGATCGCGCCCAAGGGTCTGATCCCGCGGGTGAACGACGAGATGGGGATCTACCTGATCTCCTTCCTCGGCTCCTCCGAGGTCGGGCCCGGTCTCTCCATCATCCTCCCGTACCGGAGCCCCCTGGACGTCCGCGAGACGTCCATCGGCTACCCTCTTCCCGGCACCCGAGCGAAGGTCGTGGACCCGACGACCGGCGGGGAGAAGGCCCCCGGAGAGCCCGGGGAGCTCCTGCTCCAGGGTTGGCACGTGACGAGTGGGTACTGGCGCAATCCCGAAGAGACGGCGAACCAGATCCGCAACGGCTGGCTCCACACCGGCGACCTGGTGGCGCGCGACGCGGACGGCTCCTTCCGGATCCTCGGCCGCATCAAAGAGTTCATCAACCGCGGCGGCTTGAAGATCATCCCGTCGGAGCTGGAGCGGCTACTCGTCGAGGTGCCCGACGTGGAGGAGGCGTGCGTGGTGGGGACCCCGAACCCGGTCCTCGGGGAGTCGATCTGCGCGTGCGTGAGGCTCCGCGAGGGGGCCGCTCCGCTCTCGCTGGCAGATCTCCGCGCAGCCATCAAGGGGAAGGTCGCGGACCACAAGCTGCCCGACGAACTCCTCATCCTGAACGACTTCCCGCGGATGCCCGGAGGCCTGAAGGTGAACCGGTTCGGCGCGGGCGGGCTCGTCGAGGTGGCGAAGACCTCTTCCGAGAAGCAGGTGCTCGCCCGGGGCAAGTAGCGGTCTACCAGAAGAACCGGTGGCGCAGGAACGGATCGTGCCACCATGGGAACCAGGGGTCGTAGTAGTAGGGCGCCGCCATCCGCTCGGGAGCCCGCCACAGATGCACCTCGCGGCCTTCCAGCACCACGTAGGTGTACGGCGCCTCGCCCACCTTCTCCGTCTCCGTCCCCACCACCGACCCCGCGACGGTCACCTTCCGCCCCTTCTGATAGACAACAGGGTCCAGGTACCTGGCGAAGCGGACCATGAAACGCCCGCCGCTCACGTCCGAGTCCGCCGGACGCTCGTCGCTCCCCAGGGGCTTCTCCAGGATGACGAGCCGAGTCTCGGCCGCCTTGTTGCGCGTTTCGATGATCTCGCCGCCGACGATCACGGTCTGGCCGCGGAAGCGCTCGGGCTCCTCGCGAAGCTCCGCATAGTCGCCCAACGGGGTCGCCTGGCTTCGGACCTCCTTCGAGATGACGCCCCCGCATCCGGAAAGAGCCGCGATCAGCACGACCCAGAGTGCAGCTCTACTCGGCATAACCCTCCTCCTCCGGCCCGCCGCCGACCGGTTCCGCCGGCGCACCGAAGCCCGGGAGGAGGGGGCACGCCCACTCGCTGCCGAGCACGGCTTCCACGGCGCGGAGCACTTCCCTTAACTTGCAGCCTTCGACCTCTCCGGGCAACGCGCCCCAGCGCTCCGAAGCGCGCTGCAGGCAGGTCCGAGCACCCTTGGCGTTGCCGCGGTCCCGGTGGAAGAGGGCCGCGGAGAGGAGCACCCACCCCTGGAAGAAGGCCCTCTCCTTCCCGGACGACCGTCGCCAGAGCTCCTCGAACGCTTGATGGGCCTCGAAGTACCGGCCGTCTCGGAACTTCGCCAGCGCCTCCTGCCGGCGTACCTTCGAGCTCGCCATGGCCGACCTCCTCGGAAAAGACAGATCCTCTGAAATTTAGCACAGTTCCGGAGGAGGGCCACCCTCCAACGGAGAGGCAGTCCGGTTGGTCCAGTTTGTCCAGTTGGTCCGCTGCGTCGGTTCACCATGAGGCCAAACGAGACCAACAAGACCAACGGGACCAACAAGACCGACGCTACTCCGAAGTGGCAGGAAAGGGCCCGGGAGCCGGGGGAACGGCCGAGGGGTCGAAGGAGGTCGCCGCCCACGAGAGCACCTCGATGGGCGGCGCTCCCCGCAGAGAGGGGGGTGGGCGCTGGCCGAGGAAGCGGAGCGCACGGAGGAGGAGGTCGCCGCCCTCGGCCCTGGAGCGGAGGCCTCGGGCGAGGGAGAGCGCGTTGTCTCGCTTGCTCAGCTTCGTTCCGCCGGGGCCGGTGACGAGCGGGAGGTGCCAATAGGAGGGCCGGTCGTACCCGAGCAGGCACTGGAGATGGACCTGGCGTGGCGTGGAGGAGAGGAGGTCCGACCCCCGGACTACCTGGGTGACGCCCGAGTGGGCGTCGTCGACCACGACCGCGAGCTGGTAGGCGAACGGACCGTCCGCGCGCCGGACGACGAAGTCGCCGCAGTCGGCGAGGCGCGAGCCGTAAAGCCCGGCGACGCCGTCCTGGAACGCGATCTCCTCCGGCGGGACTCGAACGCGGAGCGCCCGAACGGGCGTTCCTGCCGGCAGGCCGTCGCGGCACGTGCCGGGATAGGCGGGACCGTCCTCCCCGTGGGGAGCCGTGGAGGCGCGCGCGATCTCGGCCCGGGAGCAAGCACACGGGTAGACGGCGCCGAGGGCCGAGAGCTCCGCCAGGGCCGCCTCGTACGCCTCGCCCCGCTGGCTCTGACGGACGACGGGGCCGTCCCAGGTGAAGCCGAGGGCTTCGAGCGTGCGCAGGATGTCGTCGGCGGCGCCGTGAACCACCCGGGGCGCGTCCAGGTCTTCGATCCGGAGGAGCCATCGGCCTCCGAAGCGCCGCGCGAGGGCGTAGCTTCCCAGGGCCGCCACCAAGGACCCGGGGTGGAGGGGCCCGGTCGGCGAGGGCGCGAAGCGGCCGACGGGAGGGCGCTCGGAAGCTTCTGGCGCCTGGCTCACAGCCCCGCGATCTTCGTCACGACCGCCGTCGTCACCGAGACGACGAAGGCGGCCACCACGGTCTGCACGAAGCCTACGGTCTCGAGGCCGGGGACGAGCGTGACCACCAGGTAGAAGAGGAGGACGTTCAGCACGAGGGCGAAGAGGCCGAGCGTCGCGATGGTGAGGGGGAGGGCGATGAAGCGCAGCACCGGCTTCACGAAGGCGTTGACGAGCGCCAGCACGACGCTCCCGGCCAGCGCGGCGACGAAGGAATCCGCCTTGAGCAGCCCCCCCCGGGCCACCAGGAAGATCACC
>JACRCS010000085.1 GCA_016218905.1 Deltaproteobacteria bacterium | reverse complement strand
GAGACGATCCGGACGCCGTTCACCGCCGAGCTGACGAAGGGGGACGTCCTGCGTCTCCCGATCGCCCACGGCGACGGGAACTGGCGCGCCGAGGCGGAGTCGTGGGACGACGTGACGACGCACGACCAGGTCGTTTTCCGCTACTGCGACGCGACGGGGACGCGCGCCACCGGCGCGAACCCGAACGGCTCCCTCGACGACGTCGCGGGCGTCTGCAACCGCGAGCGGAACGTCGTCGGGTTGATGCCTCACCCCGAGCGGGCCTCCGAGGCGATGCTCGGCAATGCCGACGGCGCGCGGCTCTTCCGCTCGTTCGCGATGGGTCTCCTGACGCGGCGCAGCGTCTGACGCGCAGTTTCGGGCCGAGCGAGAGGCTTCAGAGCGGCGCCCTGTGGGCGGCCGCCGGCTCTGCCTCGCCCGTGAGAGGGGGGGCACCCTCCCGTTTTTCTTGAAACCGGGTCGCAGACAGTGTCGTATCTCTCTCAGCGCCGGGAGGGGAAGCGGGCCCTGCCGAAGCTCTCGTCGGCAGGTCCGGCGTGCATTGACGGCGGGGCGGCCCTTCCGCCGGAGGTAGAGGGAGTCCTCTCATGAAGAGACGGATGAGCTGGATGTTGATCCTCGTGGGCATCTTCGTCCTTGCGGTCGCGGGCGTGAAGGTGAGCCAGATCCGGGTGGCCGTCGCGCAGAACTCCTCCTTCCAGCCCCCCCCGGAGGCTGTGACCACGACCCTCGCCCGCGAGGAGCAGTGGTCTGCCAATCTGGCGGCGATCGGTACCGTCGTGGCAGTCCAGGGCGTCACGGTGAGCGCGGACCTCCCAGGCGTCGTCGAAAGGATCGCCTTCGAGTCCGGTAAAGCCGTTCACGCTGGGGTCGTCCTGGCGGAGCTCGACGCGAGGCAGGAGCGGGCGCAGCTCTCCGCCGCCGAGGCGCAGCTCGAGCTGGCCCGTCTCAATCTCGAGCGAGCCCGTGGCCTTCGCGACGGCGGGGTCGTCGCACAGGCGGAGTTCGATCGCTTCGTTGCCGAGCACAGCCAGGGAGCCGCTCGCGTGGGCGAGATCAAGGCGATCCTCGAACGGAAGACGATTCGCGCCCCCTTTTCCGGAGTCCTCGGCATTCGGCAGGCGAATCTCGGCCAGTACCTGGACGCGGGCGAAGCGATCGTCCCCCTCCAGTCGCTCGATCCGATCTTCGTCAGCTTCTCGGTTCCGCAGCAGGAGATCGGCCGCGTCCGCGCGGGCGCGGGGGTCCGGGTCCAGGCGCGGGGAGCGTCGGAGCCGGCTCGCCGCCTCGACGGCGTCGTCACGGCGATCGACTCCGTAGTCGACCCGGCGACCCGCAACGTCCAGGTCCAGGCCTCCTTCTCGAATCCGGACGGTAGCCTCCACCCGGGCATGTTCGTAGAGGTCGGGGTGGTTCTGGGGACGAGCTCGCCGGTGATCGCCCTCCCCGCGTCGGCGATCAGCTACGCGCCCTACGGCGACTCCGTATTCGTGGTGAGCCAGCTGAAGAACCCCGCGGGAGTCCCCTACCGGGGCGTTCAGCAGCAATTCGTAAAGCTGGGGGAAGGCCGGGGCGACCAGGTGGCTGTCGTCTCGGGGCTGAAGCCGGGACAGGAGATCGTCACGGCGGGCACCTTCAAGCTCCGAAACGGCGCCGCCGTCGAGGTAAACAACAAAGTCCAGCCTCCGAACAACCCGGCCCCGCAGCCCCAGGACTCGTGATGAAGCTGACCGACGTCTTCATCCGCCGCCCCGTACTCGCGGTCGTCGTCAGCCTCGTCATCACGATCGCGGGGCTGCAGTCGGTCCGCTCCCTCTCCGTCCGCCAGTACCCCCGAAGCGACGTCGCCGTCGTGAAGGTGACGACGGTCTATGTCGGCGCGAGCGCCGAGCTGGTCCGCGGCTTCATCGCCACGCCCCTCGAACGGGTCATCGCGAGCGCGGACGGCATCGACTACCTCGAGTCTTCGAGCGCCCAGGGCGTCAGCACGATCACCGTCCACCTCAGGTTGAACTACGACACGAACGCGGCGCTCACCCAGGTGCAGGCCAAGGTCGCCCAGGTCCGAAACGACCTCCCCCCCGAGGCACAGGCGCCGGGCATCGAGCTCGAGACCGCCGACTCGCAGTTCGCGGCGATGTAGGTCGGATTCTCCTCCAGCGACCTCGACCATAACAAGATCACCGACTACCTCACCCTATTCGTCCAGGCGAAGATATAGGCCATCAGCGGAGTCCAGCGCGCCGACATCCTCGGGAGCCGGACCTTCGCGATGAGGATCTGGCTGAAGCCGGACAAGATGGCCTCGCTCGGGCTCTCGGCCTCTCAGGTGCGCGACGCGCTGGAGAACAACAACTCCCTGTCGGCCCTCGGCCGGACGAAGGGGTCGATGGTCTCCGTGAACCTCGTGGCGAACACGAACCTGAAGACGGCCGAGGAGTTCAAGCAGCTCGTCGTCAAGGAGGACAAGGGGTCGGTCGTCCGTCTCGGCGAGATCGCCGACGTCGTCCTGGGTGCGGAAGACTACGAGTCGGACGTCCACTTCAACGGTCAGGACGCGACCTTCATGGGTGTCTGGGTCCTCCCGACGGCGAACGCGCTGGAGGTCATCCGGCGGGTGCGGGAGGCGATCCCGGAAATCCGCGCCCAGCTCCCGGCGGGAATGCAGGTGGGAATCCCTTACGACTCGACGGCCTACATCCAGGACGCCATCGACGAGGTCTTGAAGACCCTCACCGAGACCCTCCTCATCGTCATCCTCGTCATCTTTCTCTTCCTCGGCTCGTTCCGGTCCGTCGTCATCCCGATCGTCGCCATACCGGTCTCGCTCGTCGGCGCGGTCTTCCTCATGGCGCTCGCTGGTTTCACCATCAACCTCCTGACCCTCCTGGCGATCGTCCTGTCCGTCGGCCTCGTCGTGGACGACGCCATCGTCATGGTGGAGAACGTCGAGCGGCACATCCAGCTCGGGCAGAAGCCGTTCGAGGCGGCCCTCCACGCCGCCCGCGAGCTCGTCGGGCCGATCGTCGCGATGACGATCACCCTCGCGGCCGTCTACGCCCCGATCGGCATCCAGGGAGGCCTCACCGGAGCGCTCTTCCGCGAGTTTGCCTTCACACTGGCGGGCGCGGTCATCGTCTCGGGTGTCGTGGCGCTGACCCTCTCGCCGATGATGGGGTCGCGGCTCCTGCGCGCGGGGGACTCCGAGCACGGCTTCGCGGGCTGGGTCAACAGGCGCTTCGAGTTCGTCCGCGCAACCTACCGGCGGCAGCTCGCGGCGACCCTGAATTACCGTCCCGTCGTCCTCACGCTCTGGGTCCTCGTCACGCTCCTCATCTTCCCTTTCTACCTCTTCTCCCAGAAGGAGCTCGCGCCACAGGAGGATCAGGGAATCGTCTTCGGCATCGTCCAGGCGGCGCCGAACGCGACGCTCGACCAGACGAAGCTCTTCGCCTCACAGGTGCACGACGTCTACCGCGCCTTCCCCGAGAGCGACAGCATCTTCCAGATCACGTTTCCGAGCGGGGGCTTCGGCGGGATGGTCACCAAGCCCTGGAGCGAGAGGAAGAAATCGGCCCAGCAGCTCCAGATGGAGGCCGCCGGCAGCCTCGCGAAGATCCCGGGCGTCCGCGTCATCTCGCTCACCCCGCCGGCGCTTCCGGGGGGCGGGGACTTCCCGGTCGACCTCGTCGTCGCCTCCACCGCCGAGCCGGCGCGCCTCGCCGAGCTCGCGGACCAGCTCGTGGGAAAAGCCTTCGCCAGCGGCCTCTTCATGTACGCCGACTCCGACCTGAAGTTCGACCAGCCCCAGGCCGAGGTCGTCTTCGACCGTGACAGGGTCCGGGCCCAGGGCGTCAACCTCTCCGACGCGGGAAAGGACCTCTCTACGCTCCTCGGCGGGAACTACGTCAACCGTTTCAGCATCCAGGGTCGGAGCTACAAAGTGATCCCGCAGGTGAAACGCGCCGAGCGCCTCACACCCGGGCAGCTCCAGCAGATCCACGTGAAGGGGGCCGGGGGCCGGCTCGTTCCGCTCGCCACCTTCGCCGCGCTGAAGACGACCACCGAGCCGCGCGAGCTGAAGCGCTTCCAGCAGCTCAACGCCGTTCGCATCCAGGGCGTCGTCCCGCCCGGAGTCTCGCTCGACGCGGCGCTGAAGGTGCTCGAGGAGGAGGCCGCGGCGATCCTGCCGAAGGGTTTCACGCTCGACTACGCCGGCGAGTCGCGCCAGCTGCGCACCGAAGGGAGCAAGTTCCTCGGGACCTTCCTCCTCTCGGCGATCCTCATATACCTCGTCCTCGCGGCCCAGTTCAACAGCTTCCGCGACCCGTTCATCATCCTCGCGGGGTCGGTGCCCCTCGCGCTCGCGGGCTCGCTCCTCTTCTCGTTCCTCTCCTTTACGTCCCTGAACATCTACAGCCAGGTAGGGCTCATCACGCTCGTCGGGCTCATCGCGAAGAACGGGATCCTCATCGTCGAGTTCGCGAACAAGGTACAGGAGCGGGGCGTCGGCAAGGTGGAGGCCGTCATCGAAGCCGCGAGCACCCGTCTGCGGCCGATCCTGATGACGACGGCGGCCACGATCATGGGGCACCTTCCGCTCGTCCTCGCGAGCGGACCGGGGGCCGGCGCCCGCAACTCCATCGGCATCATGCTCGTCACCGGCATGTTCATCGGCACCGCCTTCACGCTCCTCGTCGTCCCATCCATCTACGTGCTCGTGGCCCGGACGCACACCGCCGCCGAGTCGGCCATGGAGGGGCCGGCGAGAAGGGAGACGGACCGACCCGAACTGGTCCCGGCGGTGTGACGGCCGCTCCGGCGGCCGGTCGAGCCGTGAGGCCGACCGGTCGCCGGGTGTGGTCCCCCCGATCAGGTCACTTCGACGCGTCCTTCTTCGGCTCGTCGCCGCCCTCGGACTTCTCCTTCCCGAAGACGTCGTTCGCCACGAGGGCCTTCGGGTCGTACGGGGCAGGGGCGCCGCCGAGATACTTGTGGAACCAGTCGAGATGGGCGGCGTAGTAGAGGACCATGTCGTACCAGCCGGGCCAGTGGCTCGCGTTCGTGAGGACGATCAGGCGCGATGGGACACCCATCTTCTGCAGGTCGGTGAAGAAGGCGAGCGACTGCGTGTAGGGAACGCGAAAGTCCTTCTGGCCAGTGACGACGAGCGTCGGGGTCTTGAACTTCTCGACGTACGTCGACGGGCTCTGCTTCGCGTACCCTGCGGGGTTCTGCCAGGGGGTCCCCTTCAGGTCCCATTCGGGGAACCAGAGCTCCTCGGTCATCGAGTACATCGACCGGAGGTCGTAGACGCCCATCATCGAGGCGAGCGCCTTGAAGTGGTTGTCGTTTCCGGCGAGCCACATCATCGCGTAGCCGCCCCACGACCAGCCCATCGCCCCCATCCGGCCTTTGTCGGCCCACGGCTGTACCTCGATCCATTCGGTCACGGCGCGGATGTCCTTCATCACCTTGCCGTCCCAGTCGCCCGAGATGGCGGCGGTGAAGTCCTGCCCCCAGCCGGTCGAGCCGTGTGGGTTCGGGAAGGCGACGACGTAGCCCGCACCCGGG
>JACRCS010000962.1 GCA_016218905.1 Deltaproteobacteria bacterium | reverse complement strand
CCGGTCGTCCACGAAACCCGGCCGATCAAGGGCACCCGGCCGCGGGGGCGGACTCCGGCCGAGGACGAAGCGCTCGCCGAGGAGCTTCGCCGCAGCGTCCTCACGGGAACGTCCCGCGGCTGGGAACTATGAGGTTCGCGATCGTCGGCCGGAAGCTCGTTCCCGAGGCCGAGGCCGTCCTCTCTGCCTCGGACCGGGGACTTCTCTTCGGCGACGGGCTCTTCGAGACGGTCCGCGCCTACGGAGGGCGCCTGCCTCTCTGGGAGGAGCACTGGGCCCGGCTACGCCGCTCGGCCGGGTTCCTCGGCATCCCGCTCCCCGCCGCCGACCCGCACGCGCTGGCGCTCCGGCTGCTGGAGGCGAACGAGCTGAGTGAAGGCTCCGTGCGCGTGACCCTCACGAGAGGGGCGCCCCGGGAAGACGTTCCGGCGCCGCGCCCGGAGCCCCCGGAGCGGGCGCTTCTCCCGACGCTGCTCCTGCACGCGAGACCGCTTCGGCCGGATCTCGAAGAGCTCAGGGCCGGCGGGATCTCGGGGCGGCGGGCTCCCTGGCCGCTGCGGGCCCGGGGGCTCCCCCTCCAGGGGCACAAGACCCTCGCCTACCTGGGGAGCGTTCTCGCGCTGGCGAGAGCCGCCGCAGGAGAGGAACCGATCCTGGAGACGACGGAGGGGCACCTGGCGGAGACCGCCACTGGAAACCTCTTCTGGCGGCAAGGCGGCGAGATCCGCACCCCCTCGCTCGACTCGGGCTGTCTCCCCGGAGTGGCCCGGAGCATCGTCCTGCGTGCGGCCGGCGCGCTCGGCATCCCGGTGCGGGAGGGGCTCTTCCCTGTCGACGACCTGCGTCAATCGGAAGAAGCCTTGCTCACGAACGCCGTTCAGGAGGTGATTCCCCTCGTCCGCTTCGAGGGCGCACCGGTCGGGCAGGGATCACCGGGGCCCGTGACGGTGCTTCTCCAGAACGCTTACCGCCGGGAGGTAGCTTCCCGCCTGGGAGAACCGGCCTAGCCGGCAACGGCGCGCCGATCCGGACTGGAACGGAGGCTCGAGGAGGGGCGGGACGCAGCCCTTCGCCTGGAAAGGTTCGCGAACGTCTTGCGACATCGGAGCGAGAGCCCCTCGTTCATTTGGCCGGAGCTCCGTTCTGCGCAGACAGGGCGGGCGACATCTTGAGAAACTCGTTCACGAGGATCAGATTCTTCTTCGTGCCTCGCAGGATGCGGTTGAAATCGAAATCCGCCTCCGGTGCCGGGTTCTTGATCTCCGAGATCTTGCCCGATCCTCGTCCGGTAGCGACATCGAGCTGATCGAAATCTCTGAGCGCGAGGCCGGCGAATTGTTTTCCGAAGGCCGGGTCGCGGAACTTGGCCGCGTAGGGTCCGGTCATTCGCTGGATGTAGAACGTCTTGATCTGCTCGTCGAGAGTCAGGGCGACGACGATCTGGATCCCGCCGAAGCGGCCCTTCTGGTTCACGCCGTGGATGTAGCCGATCCTGCGGTCTTGGGCGTAGATGACGAAGACGGTGTACGGGACGTCGATCCTCTCATAGAGGCCCTGGAGTTTTTCCCTCAGCCTGGCTTCGATCCTGGCCAGGAGTTCGTTGCCGCCCAGTCTCTGCACGTCGACGGTGACTGCCTTGTAGCCCGTCGCCCCGGGGTAGAGCCTGGGTACCTCGCGCTCGGGGTCGTCGAGCTCGCAACCGACGGCGGCCCAAGAAGGAGCGGCGCCGAAACCGAGGAGCAGGAGAAAGGCCGCGAGGGCCCGGTAGAGAGGTCTGAGCGCCATGAAGCGTTCCTCGCCATCCGAGAACGGAACACGAGACTCCGGGCTACGGGGGAGCAGACAGGCCCAGGCGAAATCCGACGTTGATGCTCCGGTCGCCCGGTCCGCTCCAGTCGCGATCCGCAACGCGCGCCTTCCTCGGCCGGTTGCTCCAGGCTCCGCCCCTCAGTACGCGACGGTCCCCCGCCGGGGCAGCCAGCGCGTCGGCCTGAGGGCTCTCCCCGTAGTACTTCTCCGCGTACCCGTCCTGGCACCACTCCCAGACCTTGCCGATCAGGTCGTAGAAGCCGAAGGCGTTGGGCTGGAAGGTACCGACCGGGGCGGTGATGGCGTACCCGTCGTCGCACTCGTGGGCCTCCCAGGTGAGCCGCTCGTTGATCCGCTGCGAGGTTTCGTCGTGGACATTGGCGTGCCGGCAGGCGTCCGGCTTTTTGTCACCCCAGTAGTTGCGGCCCTCCGTCCCGGCCCGCGCCGCGTACTCCCACTCCGCCTCGGTGGGCAGCCGGTATGCCCCGCCGGTCTTCTCCGAAAGCCAGCGGGCGAAGGCTACGGCGTCGTCCCAGCTCACCTTCACCGCCGGGCGGTCGTCGCCGTTCAGGCTCCGGCCCTCGTAGGCGCCGCTGTCGTGGTCGGGGCGGAACTTGCGGAATTGGGCATTCGTCACCTCTTGCTTGCCGAGGTAGAAGGCCGAGACCGTCACTTGGTGAACGGGCTGTTCGTCCCTCTCCCCGTCGCCGAAGGTGTCCCCCATCTCGAAGGTGCCTCCGGCGACGAGGATGAGCTCCATCCCCGTCACGGGCTCCAGGTAGACCGTCGGGGCGGGCCGGATCTCCTCGCGGCGGACAGTGACCGAGCCGCCGGCCGCGTCTACGATGAACGTCGTCCTTTGACCGGCGGGAACCTCGGCCGTCTCCTCGGTCGTCCTGCCCTGGTGCGTCACCGACACCGCGTGTGCGCCCGGGGCGAGTTCCACCTCGAAGGGGGCCGGGCCCGCAGCCTTGCGGTCGAGGGTGACCTCCAGGCCGTTGGGCCTCGTCATCACGACCAGAAGTCCCGGGGGTGCCTGCGCCGCCGGCGTACCTTCCGGCCCCGCCGCCGGAGCGAAGGCAGGCGCGAGCAGGCACGCCAACGCCAGGGTGCCGAGGCACATCGCGCGCGACCTGCGCGTCGCCTTCATTGGTCGGGACCGCGGCCGCCGGCGGGAGGTGCGGCGAGGCGGAACCCGGCGAAGTTGAACCGGGCGATCGGCAACTGCCGGGTGCGCAGGCCCGTGCGCGCGAAGCTCGGGATGTTGTTCCACGCCCCGCCCCGGAGCACCCGACGGTTCCCCGACGGTGGGCCCTTGGGGTCCTGCCTCGCGCTCTCGGCGTAGTACCTCTCCCCGTACCAGTCCTGGCACCACTCCGAGACGTTCCCCGTGAGGTCGTAGAGCCCCAGGCCGTTGGGCTTCTTCTGTCCGACGGCGTGGGGTCCGTAGCTGCTGTTGGCCTCGTACCAGGCGTACGCCCCGAGCTCCCCTTCGGCGGAGGTGCCGGACCACGCGTCCTCCCTCCCGCCGGACCGGGCCGCGTACTCCCACTCGGCTTCGGTCGGGAGCCGGTAGCTCCCGCCCGTCTTCTCGTTCAACCGCTGCAGGAAGAGCTGGACGTCGTCCCAGCTCACGTTCTCCACGGGGCACCGGTCGCAGTCCTGTCGGCGCGACGGGGTCGACGCCATCCCGGCGGCCCACTGGGCCTGGGTCACCTCGAACCTCCCGAGCCGGAAGTCGGAGAGGGCGACCTCGTGGGCGGGCTGCTCGTCGGGGTTGCCCCGGCCGCCCATGCGGAAGGCCCCTCCCCGGACGAGGGCCATGTCCCGCTCGAGTTCGGCCGCGGCGCGCTCGAACCGCTTGACCTGCTCGGCCTCTTCGCGCCGCCTCGCCTCCGCCGCCTCCTCGGCCGCCCTCTGGGCCGCCGAGGCGGCTTCGAGGTCGACCCTCAAGGTCTCCTTGCCGTCGACGGGGACGTCCACCCTCCGCTCGATCCTGCGGCCTCCGTAGAGGAAGGTCACCGTGTGCTCGCCCGCCGTGACTCTGACCTCGAAGGGCGTCGGCGCTCCGGCGGGTCTTCCGTCGATGACCGCCTCGACCTCGCCCGGCTCCGTCAGGACCACGAGCACGCCCATCAGCCGGCGCACCTTGAAGGCTCCGGCCTGGGGCTCCGCCATCCCGGGGGCGGCGCCCGCCGCCGGGGAGGGCTCCAAAGGGGCTGCGAGGAGCGCCGCCGGGGCGAACGCGAAGAGGAACGCGCACAAGAGGTCCTTGGGCTTCATGGGCCGGGCTCCTGGTGCTTTCAAGCCACCGCCGTCAGGGGACGATCGGGCCCGGGTCCTGTCCTTCCGGCAGGAAGGAAGCCTCGAAGTCGACGCCGTCGAACCTCGCAACCGGTGACGGCGCGAGCACGGGATTCGCAGGATCCTGGGCGTCCCAGCGCATGAGCATCGAGCGGTCCTCGTGGGTGGTGTTGTGGCAGTGCGCCATGAAGAGCCCGGTGAACTCCCTCGCCCGGAACGCGGCCTCGATGGTCGAGGTGCTCTCCGGGTCGCGGCCGATCCGGTACATGTCCTTGCGGGTCCACTTCTCCCACTCCGGGGGCTCTCTTCCGTCGCGCGACAGGTATACCCCTTCCTCAAAGTGGATGTGGACCGGGTGGTCCCAGCCGCCTCCGCCCGTGATCGTAACGATCTCCACCTCGCTGCCGATGCGGGCCATCACCCGGGCGGAGACCATGGGGAAGGCCTGGCTCCCGTCGGACCGGACCTTCCACGGCTGCTCGCCGCCCCCCTCCTGCCGCACGAACTCGAAGAGGTGGCGCGGGGCGCTGGCCAGTGCCGGGTCGTTCCGGTCGATGGGGAGCAGGACCATCTGCTGCTTGCCCGGCTCGAAGTCCACCGGGTTCATGCTCTGGTCGGTCTGGCCGGGAGCGAGAGCCACGACGCGAAACTCCAGGAACTTCCCCACGCCCGGGTCGCCCCCGTCGAAGCGGTCGGCGACGCCGTCCCCGTCGTCGTCCTGCGGCTGGGGATCGTAGCGGCCCGACAGGATGTCCTCCAGGGGAACCCTGCGGTTGATCCCCCGCCCGTTCGCGTGCTCGACCACGTTGACGAAGTAGAGCTTGTCGCCGGGCTGGATGCCGTGGGCGGCGAAGTCGACGATGATGTCGGAGCGCTCCGCGATGCCCATGAGCTGGAGCTGGCCCTTCCAGGGTGCGGGATTGCCGTCGTGGAGGAGGTCGTGGAGCCCGTCGAAGGGCACCGCATGCACCATGACGTTGCCGTCGTTGGCGATTAGGTGGAACGGTACCCGGTTGTAGGAGATCCCCGCGCGCTCCCCGGGAATCTCCCCGCCGGCCCCCTGGACCTGGTGGACGAGGGTGATCCCGAAGAAGCGGGCCACGGCGCCGTTGAGGATGCGCAAGCGGTAGCGGCGCGCTCGGACCTCCAGGAAGGGATGAAAGAGCCAATTGGTCAGCACCCGGTCGCCCAGGAAGCCGTCGGTGGTAGCCGTGTCGAAGCGCAGCTGCCCCTCCAGGTCCCACGCCTTGTCGGCCACCAAGAGGTTCACGTCGTAGTCGCGGTTGCCCCAGTCGAGCGCCGTACCGCTCGGAAAGCGCAGGTTTACGCCGTCGTCCAGCGCTTCGTTCCCCCGGTCGAGCGCGCTGTAGTAGTTCATCATCGTGGCGTTGCCCTTGTAGACGTTTTGCGCCGTGAAATCGAGCATGTGGTCGTGGAACCAGTGGGTGCTCTCCGTCTCGCGCCAGTCCCCCCGGAGCTGGATGCGCCCGTTGACGCAGGTCTTGAGTGCCGGGTTGGCGACGCCGTCGTCGGTGTCGTCCACCGGAAGGGTCTCCCCCGCTTCGCACGGGAAGGCGGCCGGGGGGTCGGCCGCGGTCGTGTTGATCCTGTCGTAGCCCCCGAGGTGGAGCGGCAAGCGGTAGTCGTAGAACTGCCCCGGGAAGAAGAAGGCGGCCGTGAAGCCGTCGCTCTCGCTACCCTGGTGGCCGTTGTGCTCGTGGGTGGTGATCGTGTGTCGCCCGAAACCGTTGTTGGCCGCCACGTCGATGGGGAGCGCGTTGTAGTGCCGCATGAGCGTCGTCTGCCCGTTGCGGATGAGGAGGAGCTTCGCCGGGACCGTCCCGTCGAACGTCCACAGGCTGTTGGGATTCTGCACGGGCAGGGCCGGGTGGAACTGGATCGGCAGTCCTGCCGTGGTCTCGACGACCGGCTCTGTGCCCAGGTCCGTCTTGTAGACCGTGTTGTAGAGCCCGCCGCGCCCGAACTCGCCGGTGGCGTAGCCGTGGCGCTGCCGGGCGTCCCGGAAGCCTCCGTTCGTCCGGGCGCCCGCCTGGGCGGTCTTGAAGAAGACCTGGGGAGCGAACTCGTCGAAGCGCTGGTGGGCCCAGCCCTCGCCCCCCGGCCGACCCTCCGCCGGCCCGGCGACGCCCTCGCCGCTGACCGGGGGGACGAGCGGCCGGCCGAGGAACGCCTCGACGGCGGCCTTCCAGGGGCTCGTCTCGGTCACGTTCGCCAGGCGCGTGGGCAGCGGCGCGACCCCGTCCTGAGCCAGGAACGCCTCGAGTTCGTCCGGGTTCGGCCCGCTCTGGGGGCTGAGGGGCTGGGGGAGGGGCGTGAAGCCCGGGGCTGCCGCCGCCGGCATCGGCTCGGTGCCGAACTCCTCGAAGAGGAGCAGCTGCTGCGTGAAGGATTGCGCGCCAAAGAGCGGGCTCGGCGGGCCGCCCGTCGGGACCTCGATCCCTCCGCCCTGGTACCCGCCGCCCCCGCACCCGGTCAGGTGAAGAGAAGAGACAAGGATGACAGCGCCCCGCTCGATGTTCCTGACCCATCTTCTCATGTCTCCCCTCCTCTTTTTCTTACCGCGCGCCCCTTATTTCCTCCGCTGCCTCTCTCAGCCCGCGTTTCGCCTGCTCCTCTTTTCCTCCCCGTCTCGGTAAGAGTTCCCAAGAGAGACTGCTTGAGGCGTAGGAGAATTCCTGAGATCAATAGTTGACATTAGGAAGCTTGGATATCGAGATGATGTAAGGGTAGTGGGCTCGGGTCGGGGGTGGAGTAGGGGAGGTCCTACTTCCGGCGGAGGGAAAGTATGTATTTTGCCCTCGTGTGCTCTTCCGCCACGTCCCACCGCTCACAGGTCACCGAAAGCCTCCTCGTCTTCCGGCGTGTCCCATTCGTCCATCGTCTCGGACAGCGCGGCATGAAACGCCCTGTCGAAGGGCTCGAGACGCCGGAGCACCACGACGCCTTCGCGTACCTCGTACTCCACGAGGTCGCCGCCTCCCGGACCTCCTTGGGGATTGTGACCTGGCCCTTTGCCGAGATGCGGCTCGTCAGCATGAGCGACGCCTACTGTTCTTTACGGTAAAGGGTAAAGAGCTAGTCTGCCGACGGTCACGGGTGGGCGGGATCGCAAAGCACCATGCGCGGTTTGGGATCGCGCGTTGTGATGACCCGTGTTCACCACAGAGGACACAGCGCGGCCGTTGGCCGCAACCAAACGGAAGTGCCGGAAGATCGGACTGCCGCGGCATATCCGGCGAGCTCACGCCTACCCGCCCACAGGTACCCCGGAAACCTCGGG